>JAKAEN010000268.1 GCA_021818355.1 Actinomycetes bacterium
ACCCCTACGGCAATCAAGCCGAGGCCTGCAAGCGCCAGGGCCACCCATGCGCCTCGGGAGAGGAGGGCGGCGACCGAGGGCCGCCGGGCCGCCCCTGCGGCGGCAGCCACCTCGTGCGGGGAGCCGAAGCGCCGAATCGATTCCGCCTCGGCCCGGACGCGAGGCACTCCAAGTCGTCCTAGGGCCTCAGCGCTCTCCCGGAGGTGCGCCTCGGTCTCGGCGAGCAGACGCCGTGCCTCCCTGGGAGGAAGGTCCAAGCGCAGGAGTAGATCGTCGAGGTAGTCCTCGATGGGCTCGCGTGGGGCCGAGCCGCTCATGGGGTCACCACCGACAGGACTGCGTTGACACCGCGGACGAACGAGTGCCATTGCTCGCTCTGGTGAGCGAGCGCTCGCTCACCGCGCGGCGTCAGCTCGTAGATGCGGCGCCGCCGGCCGGCCGCATCTTCCCAGCTGCTCAGCACCAGCCCTTCCCGCTCCAGTTTGTGCAGTGCGGGGTAGATCGTGCCTTCCGGTAGGTCGAAGGAGCCTCCGCTGCGCTCTCGCAGCCCCGCGATCACGGCGTATCCGTGGAGTGGCCCGCCGCGGAGGACGGCCAGGAGCAGCAGTTCGAGGTTTCCCTTGAGTTGGCTCGTCGTCATACCTAGACAATCTAGGTATTGGTGCGCAAGAAGTCAAGCAAGACCGGCCCCAGTCCGGAGCAGGATCCAGGCTCACTCTTGTTCGAGGTCACGCCTGAGCAGCGCCTGATGCCCGACGATGGCCATCAGGACTCCCAGTCCCGCCAGCACGGCGCTGGTCTGCCAGTTGGGAGCGACGGCCGGTGCCGCGGACATCTGATGGAAGAGAGAGGTGTCGAGAGCCCAATGGCTTTCGGCGACGAACCCTCCTACCAGTTCGGCCAAGGTGGACCACCCCAGGATGGCGTACATCACGGCACCCGTGAGACGAGGCAGGAAGCCAATGGTGAGAGCGCCGGCGCCGAGGATGAAGAGTGCGGGTGGGAATATGTTCACTCCTGCCGCCAGGCAGGATCCCACGCCGACCCCCGACCCCTGCAGAGATGCTCCGATCCAGGTGAACAAACCTGCCGCAAGCGAGCTGGCCAGCAAGGAGAGCGCCACGGCAACCAGCCATCCCAGGAACCAGCGCGAGCGGCTGACGGCGCCGACCAGAAGGTGGTCGGCACGCCCTCCGGCCTCCTCCGCGCGCATCATCCCGAATTGTGTGGCGGCCTGGAAACCGACGGTCATCGCCAGGATCACGAAGATCACGCCTAAGAACGCCTTGGCGCCGAATCCCGGGGCCCCCAGGCGCGTGAAGACCTGCTCCACCGATGATCCGACCACGGTCGAGCCCGCCGCCTGTGCGGTGATGCCCACCAGCAATCCTCCGATCGCGACAGCCACCACCCAGGAGGTCATCGATGACCGCATGAGGCGGAAGGTGAGGCCGAGCGGACCGGTGAGCGTCCTCAACCGCGCTTCGCGGGAGGATCGCTCCGGAAGTATCGATCCGCCCACGTCGCGCCGCCCGGCGAAGTAGACCGCGGCCAGCGCGACGGCAAACGTGAAGGCGACGATGGGGACCAGGGCCAGCGGCTGTGGGTCTGTGAGTGGCCTCAGCTCCTCCACCCACCCCAGTGGCGACGTCCAGACCATCCAATGCAGGCCCGGCACCGCGTCGCCCACCATGCGCAGTCCGTAGGACAGGCCGAGAACCACGCCTGCATAGGAGGAGGCCCTTCGCCGACTGGCGGCCAACTGGCTGGTAAGCGTGCCAACCGCAAGAAAGATCACCGAGGACGAGACCAAGGCAAGGGCCAGGTAGAGGCTGGCCTGCACCCCGATCCGGACTGAGGAGGCACGCCCCACGGCGGCGGTGATGGCGAAGGTGATGAGCCAGACCAGTGCCGCGGCGGCCGCGAAGCCGGAAAGGGCCTGGATCACGGCTTGGCGTAGAGTGGTCTCGCCACTGACCAGAAGGTCCCATCGGCCGGCGTCCTCCTCCCCTCTGAGCAGCCTGGTGCTGTGAAGCAGGCCCCAGACCGCGCCGATGATCATCACCGCCATGGAGGACTTGTAAGCCGTGAAGCCGGGGACGGTGTCGAGATGTGCCGCCGGGCCGAAGAGCGCGGCGACTGCGCGGTTGGCGCCGAAGACCAGGTCGAGCCGCCGGCGCTCGGCTGCGGTCTTGTAGATGGTGTTGTAGCTGAATGCGGACGAGGCGACGGTGATCCCGAAGACATACCCCCACAGCACCGCCGCGCGCAGAGATCTCCGTGCCGTCCGCCTGGCGACGACCGTCCTCGCCCGGAAGGCGGGCTTCGTCCCGGCGGCCGGCGCCAGGGAGACCGCCATCTCAGTGCTCCCCTGCGTGATCGGAGTTCCGGCCGTAAAGGGCAAGGAACAGCTCCTCCAGCGAGGGCTCCCTGATCAGCAGGCTGGCCACGCCGGACTGCATCAAGACCGTCAAAAGGGGCTCGATTGGGCCATGCACCTGGCAGCGCAGCGCCTTTCCCTCCACGGCGACGCTGCTCAACCCGCTGACTCCGCCCAGTTCGGGCATCTCGCCTGCCACTGTTGCCTCCACGGTGACCGCGGAGAGGTGGCGCATCTCGCTGAGGCTCCCAGACTCGACCAGCCGCCCTTGCCTGAGGATCGCCACCCTGTCGCAAAGCGCCTCGACTTCGCTGAGGACGTGGGAGGAGAGGAAGACGGTCTGGCCGCGCTCGCGCGCCTCGCCGACGCTGACGCGGAAGGCCTGCTCCATCAAGGGATCGAGGCCGCTGGTCGGCTCGTCCAGCAGGAGCAGGTCCGCGCGGCTCATCAGGGCCCCGATCAATAGCACCTTCTGGCGATTGCCTCTGGAGTAGGCCCGTACCTTCTTGGACGGGTCGAGTTCGAAACGGCCGATCAACTCGTCCCGGTAGGCGTCGTCCACCTTTCCATGCACCTGGCCAAGCAGATGCAGGGTCTCCGCCCCGGTCAGCTCGGGCCAGAGATTCGCCTCGCCCGGGACCACGGCCACTCGCTGGTGAGCCTCGACCGGGCGCCGATGGCAATCCACGCCGAAAATCTCCGCGCGGCCGGAACTCGGCCGTATGAGCCCCAGAAGGAGTCGAATGGTCGTGGTCTTTCCCGCGCCGTTGGGCCCCAGGTAACCGATGACCTCGCCCGCTGCGACTTCGAGATCGAGGTCCACCAGCGCCCCGACATCCCCGTAGCGCTTGGTCAGGGCTTGGGTCCGAATTGCGAAATCAGCCGCTCTTGCCATCCTCTTCCACTTCCTTCTGCTTGCTCTCCTCGTCCCGCGCTTCGGCGATCCGGCTGATCGCCTCCCGTGCGCGGCCGGCCACTTCGGGTGTCAGGAGAGGCTCGGAGTAGAATTCCAGCTTTGCCCTGGCCAGCGCGAGGTACCCTTCCCGGCTGAGGACGTCGGCCCCCAGCGCATGGGAGAGCTGCTCGCGCATCATCAACGACCCAAGCTCCGTGGCCACCAGCAGAGCCGCGTATGACCTCGGATCGGCGATCCGTTCGCTTCCATGGTCCTCCACCCACCTACGGGCGAGGTCGACGAGCTCTGTGAAGATTGCATCCGCCGCGGGCGATCCGTCCAGGAGGGATTGCGCAAAGTAACGCCAATAGAGGAGGAGGGAGGGCTCGGTGGCGGTGGTGAAAGCATCTCCGGCAAGGCGGCCATCGAAGAGGGCCGCCTCCTTGATCCGGGTGAAG
>JAKAEN010000027.1 GCA_021818355.1 Actinomycetes bacterium
AGGTCGCAAAACCCGGCTCCCGAGTTGGTTGTCCCACGCCTGTAGACACGCAGACTGGGAAGTCGCTCCAGTCTTGGCCGGTGTGATCGCAAAGCAAAAAGTTAAGCACGTCCACGCCGCGCAACAGAGGCCGTAGGAGTGCTCGATTCCTATTTCGGTGGGTGGGTGCGTCATTGACAGTATCAGAAGGAAATCCGGAAATCAGCGTCATCGTCCCGACGCGCAATGAACGTGACAACATACGCCCGCTGCTCGACAGGCTCCGGCCTGCACTTGCGGGCCGGCGGGCGGAGGTCGTCTTTGTCGACGACAGCACGGACGAAACTCCAGAGGTGATCTCACGTAATGCAGATGGGCCGCCCGGACTGGCTGTTCGCTGCCTACACCGGCCCCCCGGAGAGCGGCAGGGAGGCTTGGGAGGGGCGGTAGTCGCCGGTTTGCGCGCGAGCGAGGCGCCTGTAGCCGTGGTCATGGACGGCGATCTGCAGCACCCGCCCGAGGTGATTCCGGCGCTGATAGAGAAGATCATTCCAGGGGGCTTCGACCTTGCTGTGGCGAGCCGCTACGTGGACGGGGGCACGGCGTCTGGATTATCCGGGCGTGTCAGGGAGGCGGTGTCGAGCAGCTCCACCCGCCTCGCGAAGATGATTTTCCGGCGTCGCCTTGCCGAAGTGTCCGATCCCATGAGCGGATTCTTCGCATTGAGGGTTGCCTCCGTCGATCTGGATGCCCTGAGGCCGATTGGCTTCAAGATCCTCCTGGAGATACTTGCTCGCTGCGAACTGAGCGTCTGCGAGGTGGGGTTCTCGTTTGCGGAGCGGCATGCCGGCGAGAGCAAGGCCGGGCTCAAGGAGGGCGCAAATTTCGTCCGCCAGGTCGCCGGGCTCCGTGCAGCGACCCTCTTCTCCCATCGACGCCGGCGCGCCGTCGGTTTCGCGGCGGTCGGATTCGCAGGGATCGGTGTCAACACCGCAGCGTTCTGGGCCTTGAACGGACCGGTACGAATGAGCGCGCTGGTGGCCGCCGCTCTATCCACTCAGGTTTCGACTACGGCGAACTTTGCCGGGGTGGAGCGCTTCGTATTCAAGGGGCCGAAGGGCAGGAAAATCTGGACGAGATATCTGGAGTTCAGTGCCATTAATAACGCCGTAATGGTGGGCAGGCTGCCCTTCCTGGCACTTTTGATAGGCATTCTCGCGGTACCCGCCGCGCTTGCCAATCTAATTACACTTCTGGGATCTTTTGCAATTCGCTTTCTGGTCAACGATCGAGTTATTTATGGGGAAGGAGCGGACATGGCCGTTACCGATATCGGGGAGAAAAAGAGAGTTGGGCCGGTGCTGGTGTCAGATGACGGAGAGCGCCCCAGGCACACTGAGGAATTGCCGCATGGCGGTGCCGGCGGTGAATGGCGATATCGCTACGACCTTCACGGAATCCTTCGCATTGGCAGCGACGTCGAGCTCCCCGAACTGGCGTATTTCCGCTTGGGCGAAGTCATCGAGCGTCCGGGAAGCTTCTCGGAAGACCTGGCCGTAAGAGTCGGTCGGCTCGGTGGTCTCCATAGCCGCGCACGCCTGTACCACTCAACCACGGCGAGCGGCATTCGTTGGGAGGAGCAGGTCGGCCCTTTGGCGGCGAACTTCTCGATCGACATGTCGGGTCCGGTTACGGTGACCGCGAGTCCGACCCTGGCGCGGAGCCCCCATGTCCTTTACACAAACGTCGTCGAGCCATTGCTGCGCTTCGCGCTGGTCGGCAAAGGGTACATGCTCCTGCACTCGGCTGCCATCAAATTGAACGGAGCCGGGCTTATGCTCTCGGCCCGAACCGACACCGGTAAGACCGGAACCGTCTTGCGCCTGCTCGGCCTGCCGGGCAGCCGATTCCTCTCGGATGACATGAGCATTCTCGACGAGAACGGGACCGTCCTCAGCTTTCCCAAGCCACTCACCATCAGCGATCACACGCTGCGAGCGGTCGACTCGGAGAAGCTGACCAGGGGTGAGTGGGCCTGGCTGAGGGTGCAGAGCAAGGTTCACTCCAAAGAGGGTCGTGCCTTCGCCATGCGCCTGGCTGAGCACAATCTTCCCATCATGACCATCAACGCCTGGGCGCAGCGAATCCTGCCTCCACCCAAGTACGACGTCTACCGGCTCGTCAAGTGCACGACGGCCAAGGCGGCTTCGGTCTCGGAGGTCTTCATCATCGAGCGCGGGGTGGCGCATCACAGCCTTGTCCCGCAGGCCCAGGCTGTGGAGGAGATGCTGGCCAACACCGAAGACGCCTACGGCTTCCCCCCGTACCGCTACATCGCGCCGTCTCTCACCGTGAACGGCTGCGGTGCCGACGCCTTGTTACGCAAGGAGAGGGGCATCCTCGAGAGCGCGATGAGGGGTGCGCTGGTCCATCGTCTTGGTTCGCCGGATTTCTCCTGGGCCAAGGACATCTGTGACATAACCTCGGGCCGAGAGTGGAAGGTTTCCTTCCCCGGCGGCGCCAATTCGTTCCTGGCCGATTCGGAGCCGTGAACGTCCTGGGATACATCACCTCCGCAGAGAGGAGACTCCCGGAGGTGCCGGTTGCACCGGATCTCCGGCTCGTTCCGGAGCCGGAAGCTAGCGGGCCCCTGGCCGCCATCTGGTCGGCAGTCAGGGATTCGCCCGCCTGGCAGGTGGCCGGGGTGCTCGGAATCGCCGCCTTTGTGCGCCTGGTCGACTTGGGCCGCTTCGGCTACAACGGTGACGAGGCTGTCTACGCGGGCCAGGCGGCATCGTTGGCGGGCAACCCGCTCTTCGTGAACCAATTCCCGGTCTTTCGCGCGCATCCGCTCCTGCTGCCCGTACTGATGTCACCCTTGTACGCGCACGGCACCCCGGACCTGCGCGGGAGGGTGGTCATGGCGCTATTCGGGGTGGCCCTGGTCGCGGGCTGCTACCTGGCCGGACGGGAGATGTTCAACCACCGCACCGGCAGGCTCGCGGCTCTCTTGATGGCGGTGATGCCCTACGACGTGACCATCAGCAGGCAGGTGCTCCTCGACGGCCCTGCTGTCGCATTCACGGTTTTCTCGCTATGGCTGCTGGCCCGCTGGGTTCGGCGAGGGGGCACCGTCTGGCTCGCCTCCTCCGCGGCACTGCTCGGATTGGCGGTGCTCTCCAAGGAGACCATGGTGGTGATGATTGCGGGTGCGGCCGCGTTCATGCTGGTGAGCCGGCGGGTGGCGCACCCCTTGCGCAGCCTGGCCGTATTCGGCGCCACCCTTGCCCTGGTGGCGGCAGGTGGGGTGGCCGCCCTGGTGTTCAGCAGCCATGCCGCCACCGGTGGCGACTACATCGCCTGGCAGCTGACCCGCTCCTCCAACCATGCGCTCGCCTTTTATCTGACCGCGGTGACCCCGGCGGTGGGATGGCTGGTGGCCGGGTGCGCAGTCGGGGCTCTTCTTCAGCGGCGCAACCGCAACTGGCAAGGCTTGATGCTTGGAACCTGGGCGCTGGCGCCGGTTGTCTTCTTCCAGCTCTACCCGCTCAAGGGCTTCTCCTACCTTCTCCCCGCCGCTCCGCCGATAGCGCTCCTGGCCGCGCGTTTCCTGCGCACCTTCCACTGGGGAGGCCGGCTCTCCGACGAAGGCGCGCGCGCGGCGCGCGCCGCGTTGTCGACGGCCATAGCCGTCTCGCTGGCCCTCGGGGTCTGGGCGACGGTGTTTTCCTCGCCGGCCAGTGCCGGAATGGCCGGCACCGGGGGCCTTCCCGGGGGCCGTGAGGCCGGCCGGTGGGTGGCGGCCAACCTGGTGCCGGGGACGGAGCTGATGACGCTCGGCCCGACCATGGCCAACGTCATCGAGTTCTACAGCCACTATCCCGCCCAGGGCCTCTCCGTCAGCACCGACCCGCTGCACCGCAATCCCGCCTACACGCCGATAACCAACCCGGATCTCGCCATACGAGACGGCCAGTTCTCCTACCTGGTCTGGGATGCCTACTCGGCGGCGCGCTCTCCCTCGACGAGCGCGCGCATGTCCAAGCTCTTGACCCGGTATCACGCGCACGCCGTCTACACGGGACGCGAAGGCGGCCGCAGCGTGATCGTGATCTATGAGGTTCACCCGTGACCGGGTGGCGCAGATGGGCTTTGGCGGCCGTTGCGGCCGCCATGGTCCTGGGATTCCCCAGCCGGGGAGTGGCCGGAGCGACCGCGACCATCGCTGCCGGCCATTCCCCGGTCTCTGCGGCCGGCCGCATTCAGCACTTGATCGTCATCGTTCAGAGCCATCACTCCTTCGACAACTACTTCGCCCAGTACGGAGGCGTACCGGCCTTGCCGGGCGGCGTTTGCCTTCCCTCGGCCCCAGCCGGGGGCACGTGCGTCAAGCCCTTCACCTTGGCTCCGAGCCAGAGCAAGGCGGGCTTGAACGACGGCTCCGCGGCGATGCTTCACGCCATCGACGGGGGAAGGATGGACGGCTTCGTCACCGCCCAGGGCAACGCCCAGGTCGGGACGGTGGCTATGGGCCACTACGGCGCGGAGGAGATGGCCTATTACTGGTCGCTCGCCCAGCAGTTCACCCTCTTGGACAACTTCTTCGCGGCCACGCCGGGGGGCTCGTTCCCCAACCGCCTCTTCTCGGTAGCGGGCCAGGATGGCGGGTACTCCAACGCGGGAGCCGCTTCGGCCGGGGTCCAAGTGCCCACCATCTTCGACGAGCTTCAGGCCAGGGGGATCAGCTGGAAGTACTACGTGCAGGGCCTGACCGCCGCCGAGATAACCGCCCCGACCAGCTACCAGAAGACCATGGTCCCGTTGCTCGCCATGCCCCGGCTCCTCAATGATCCGGCCATGGTGTCGCGGATCACCGGCGTCGGCCAATATTTCAGCGACCTTGAGTCCGGCAAGCTGCCCGCCGTCTCCTACGTCGCCGCCACATCCAGCTCCGAGCAGCCTCCCCAGGATCCGGGCAAGGGTGAGGCCTTCGTGCGCACCTTGATCAACGCCCTCATGCAAAGCCCGGAGTGGAGCTCGAGCGCAGTCATCCTCACCTGGGACGACGCCGGTGGCTGGTACGACCACGTAGCGCCTCCGGTGGTGGTGGCGGGCGCCTCCGCGACGCCGCAGCAGCTCGGCCTGCGGGTACCCGCGCTTCTCGTCAGCCCGTATTCGCGAGCCGGATCAGTCGTCTCCAAGCAGATGGACACCACCTCCATACTCCGCTTCATCGAGCAGAACTGGGACCTGGCCCCGCTCACCGCCAGGGACGCCTCCGCAACCAGCCTCTCGGTTGGTCTCGATCTTGCCCAAGAGCCGATTCCGCCCCGGGTCAGCTCGGCTGTGCCCATGCAGGCCGCTGCGGCTCATAGGCCCGCCTGGCTCGTCTACGCCTTCTACTTGGGGTCAATCGCCATCGCCGCCGCGATCCTGAGCCTGGCCGTGCGCTCCGAGAGGCGGCATCGAGGCGGGCGGCCGGTTCCGGAGACCGCCAAGGGGCCGCCGGCGCGACGGGTTCCGGAGCTGTGGCGATGAATGGCCACCGGACGGCAGGGGCCGTGCTGGGGATTCTCGCCTTGCTGGGCCTTGGCTCTTTGGCCGCACCGCCGCAGGCCGCGGCCGCAACGAGCGCCGGAGTGGGAACCGTGATCGTGCAGACGGTTCCCTCCTTGCCTGGCGTAACGGTTCAGCTCGATGGGCACGGTGCCGTGAGCGACGCGGCCGGAAAGGCCACCTTCTCCGCGGTTCCGCTCGGCGACGCCGCCGCACGCGTCGCAGTCAAGGAGCAGGTGATACCGGACGGCCTGCGAGTCCGGCTCTACCGGGTGGCCGTCGACCCCAACCATCCCAGCTTCCAGAGGCGTCTCCTGGCCGAGCTGGCCGAGGAGAGGCAGGTGGCCATTGCCGTGGTGACGCCGGGCGGAAAGACGGTGACCCCCTCCGAGATCTCCGGGCTCATCATGACCGACAACCTGGGGCGCTCGTTGAGCCTCCCCGGCAAGGAGCTGACCCGTCCGGTATGGCTGGAGGCGCTGGTTCCTGCGCTCGGGAAGGACGGAATCTACGGGCGCCTCGTTACCTACGCGCTGCAGTCGGTTATGGTTCACGGCTCCAATGTGGTGAACCAGGGCCAGCTCCGGCTGGTTCCGTACTCTGCCTCCAAGTGGGTCATTCACGGGCTCTTCTTCGACCTTTCGGTCCGTGCCACCGATGCGCTGGCGGGTTCGCCCGCGGGGACCTCGGTAAGGCTGGTTTTCCCTGACAAGAGCGAGATCACGACCACCATGGGCGGGGCGCACAGTGCGCGCTTCGTCGACATCCCCCGCGGCGACTACACGGTCATAGTTCAGGGCGGGGTGATGAACCTGCGCTCCCCCGTACGCCTCTCCCGCGACCAGGAACTCAGCGAGAAGGTCGTGACCACGGGAGACGCCGGCCTGGCGATGCTGGTGGTCGCGGGCGGAGCCGCATTTCTCTACCTTCTCGGCAACTACCGGCGGCGCGGTGCAGCGCGGCCGGTAGAAGGGGGGTGATTTCTTTGAGGCGGAGCAGGGTCGCGCCGGCGAGCGCGCGCGCGGTCATCCAGATGCTCATTTCCGCCGCGGCCTTGGCCGGATGCACGATGGGGGCATCCGGAATCACCGGCTCGCAGTCGGCGACGCACGCGACCACCTCGACACCCTCCCCGCCGAGCGCCTCCGCGCCGCCTGGCGCCGGCTCCGGATCGGCGCCGGCCAAGTTGCGTATGTTCGCCTTCTACTACCTGTGGTGGGACGCCGCGCATTGGCGCGCCCGGCTGGGCCCTTCCTACCCGCTGGGCAGGATCCCAGCCCCGCTCCCGGCGAGCCTGGGCGCCGACGGCTGCCATCCGGTGAGCCTCTATCCCGGGAATCAGCTCACCGACGTCTCATCGCCCCTCTACGATCAGTCCAGGCCGACCCAGTTCGTCACCGATGTCCGCGAGGCGGCCACCGCCGGCTTGGCCGGCTTTGCCGTCGCCTGGGCCGGAACCGGTGAGGCGGCCCAGAATTCAGGCTCCTCGCTCTACAACACCCGGCTCGCCATGCTGGTGGATGCGGTTGAGGCATTCGACGCCGCGGGCGGCCATTTCAAGCTGTGGATCTCCTACATGTCGTCGTCGCGGATCCGTACCGAGCAGGCGATGAACAACGACTTCGCCTATCTCGAGTCTGCCTACGGATCCAGCCCCGCCTTCGATCACTCCAACGGGGGTCTCCCCACGCTGATCCTGATGGGTAGCCGCAAGTATCCCCTCAGCGTCCTGGAGCCGCTGAGCACCGCATGGAGGAAGCACTTCTACCTGGTGGGGGACGAGAACTGGCGGACCTGGAACGCCGCCCGGGCGGCGGTCTTCGATGCCGACCAGTACTACTGGTCGAGCGAGCCGCCTGGCGCCTCGTCGTATGCGGACATCGCCGCCCTGGCGGCGATGGTGCGCTCGGAGCGCAACCCGGACGGCAGTGCCAAGCAGTTCTTCAGCCCGCTGGCTCCGGGATACGACAAGCAGCTGGCCGGCGGCGCCAACTGCGTGCCGAGGGCGGGGGGGAATACCATGCGCGAGCTCTATGCGGGCAATTCCACCGCCCATCCGGATGCCTGGCTGCTCATCAGCTGGAACGAGATAACCGAGGGGACCTACGTCGTCCCACTGGAGCGCTACGGAACCCAGAGTCTCGACACGTTGAGCTCGATCATTGCCGGGGCGTCGAGAGGGGAGGCGTGATGGTTGTGACTCCGCGCCAACTTGCGGCGGCCGCCGCGGCCATGCTGGTGGTCCTGGCCTCCATGGCCACACGTCCTTCCGCTTCGGCGGCTTTGCCCGGCCCGCCCTCGATCGGCGCGGCCGCTGCCTCCGTGGCCGCCACCCCGGCGGCCAAGCCGAAGATCTATGCGCCGTCAGGCCCGGAGAAGGTGGGTGCTTGCGTTATCGAGGTCTCGGATCCCGCCCCCAAGATCGGGGCCAGCTCCGAAACGGTGACGGTGCGGACGACGGCAGGCGCCTGGGTTTCGCTTAGCGCCTCTTATGCCAGTTACACCAGCGGCTACGGAGTTCAGGCGGACCCGGACGGAATCGCCCGTTTCGCGCTGGCCAACCCCAACGCGACCCCCGGCCGCACCGTGAAGCTGGCTGCACGGGCCACTCTGCAGGGGAGCCAGACGGGCTGCAGCGGTTCCTTCACCCCCGAGGCGCTTTCGTGCCAAGTGAGGACCCTCGGACAGACGATGACAGCGGGCCGCATCGCCGAGACGGTGGCCGTCTCCAGCTCTCTCGGAGCGCAAGTGCGGCTGCAGAAGCTCTCCGGGACCGGTGTTTGGGACTATTCCAAGAGTTCGCCGACCGGGGAAGTGACCATCGCGGTGCCGATCACCTCGACGGAAATGGGGACGAGCGTTCGCATCCAGGTTCAAGTTGCGATGTTGGGCGCGCAGGCTGAGTGCGCCACGAGTTTCGTGCCGGCCTCCAGCGGATGACCGATGGTGAGGCACGACTGATTTGCAGGGGAGGTGAGTGATGACCGGTTCGAGAACACGGCGTGACTTATGGGGGGACGGAAACCGGTGGCGGCAAGGAGTTGCGCCGCGCAGACTGGCGGCATTGCTTGGCGCCGGCACTCTGGCGCTCTCGATGTTGGCCGTCCCGGAGGTGGCCGGCGCCTCGGTGCTGGGAGGCGTCAGTCCGGAACTGACCCGGGCGCCCTATCTCTCCGACTTGACCCAAACCGGGGTCCAGGTGAGCTGGGCGACGGCGAGCCAGTATCGGGGGCTGGTCGAGTACGGCCCGCCAGGCGCTTGCGACGCCCACACGGCGATTTCGGGGAAGCTGGGCAACCCGGTCACGGTGGGTGTGAGCCGGGAGTATATGAACGATGTCCAGCTCTCCGGTTTGAGCCCGAACACCACCTACTGTTATCGGATCCTCTCTGCCGGCACGGCTCCGGTCGACTTCCTAGGTTCCACTCCATCGCCTCAGTTCACCACCCTGCAGCCGGCAAGCGGCACCCAGCCCTTCACCTTCGACGTGCTGGGGGACTGGGGCGACACCACCAACAGCGGCGTGAACGACGGCTCGGTGAACCAAAACCAGGCCAACATCGATGCCGAGATCGCGGCGAGCGGCGCACAGTTCGCCCTCTCGGTCGGCGACACCGCCTACATGGGGGGAAGCCAGACCAACTACGGCGACCTCTACCAGACCGGCACCAACGTGAGTGCCATCTTCGCTCCTGAGTACTGGGCGGTTCCCGGAGAGAGCATCCCGCTCATGCAGACGGACGGGAACCATGGAATGAACGCGACTTCCTTGGCGGTGTGGCCCGAGGACGTCTCAGCCGCATCCTCCGGGGGGCTCTACTCCATGGTCAGCTATCCATCCATCGACGGCTCCAGGGCAATGGACTACCCGACCACCGCCTACGCATTCAGTGCCGGAGGGGTCCGCTTCTACATGCTCGAAGCTTCCTGGGGCAATACCAACGTCGGAACCGCGAGCGGGGGCGCCTGTGGTTCGAACTGTGCTATCTACCAAGTCGATCATGACGCCCATTGGACGGTGACATCCGCGGAGTACCAGTGGCTCGCCCGCGATCTCGCCGCCCACCCGGGCGGGCTGAAGTTCGCCTTCTTCCATTTCCCGCTCTACTCGGACAACGCCACCCAGCCAAATGACGCCTACCTGGACAACACGCCGGGCAGCGCCTTCAGCCTCGAGCAGCTGCTGCACGACAACGGCGTGCAGCTTGCCTTCAGCGGCCATGCCCACATCTACCAGCGAAACATCGCCGTCCCCGGGGGAGTGACCACTTACGTGACCGGTGGCGGGGGAGGCGTGGCTGAGCCGGTGAGCCACTGCTCGACGACCGACGCCTATGCGGTGGGTTGGTCCTATAGCAAGAGCAAGGGGTCCGCATGCGGGTCTGCTCCGGTGCCCACCTCTGACTCTCAGGTCTACAACTTCCTGCGGGTGACGGTGTCGGGCGCCAGCGTGACGGTAACGCCCATCAACGCCGCCGGAGCCGCCTTCGACCAGACCACCTACAACTTCGGCGCCGACGCCGTGGCTCCCACCGCGCCGGGCGCCCTCTCCTACACCCAGCCCAGCTCGACGAAGGTGCAGCTCTCCTGGCGGCCCTCTACCGACAAGGTCGGGGTGAGCGCCTACGACATCTACCGGAACGGCCTCTACCTGGCTACCGTTGCGCCTTCGGTTACGCGGTACCTGGATGGCTCACTGCCCAAAGGGATCTCGTTCTCCTACAAAGTGGTCGCGCGAGACGTGGCCGGGAACACCGCTTCGAGCATGGTAACGACCAAAGGATTCCCTGACCGCTCGGCACCGTCGACGCCCGGCTCCATTGCGGCTGCTTCCATAAGCCCCACTTCGGCCGCAATCAGCTGGAAGCCTTCGACGGACAACCTGGGGATGTTCGGCTACAAGGTTCTGAGGGGCGGGGCCTCGATCGCCATAGTTCCCGCCGGGAGCACTGCCTTCGTCGATACGAATCTGGTTCCCGGGTCCGTCTACTCCTATCAGGTCCAAGCCCTCGACATATCCGGGAACCAGTCTGCGCCGAGCGGCACGGTAAGCGTGACCTCGCCGGCCGATACGACCCCTCCGACCCCTCCGATTGGCCTGCAGACGACATCTGTAACCTCGGACTCGGTCTCCCTGGCCTGGAGCCCCTCGAGCGATAACGTCGGCGTCGTCGCCTACAAGGTGCTTCGTGACGGGACCGAGGTGGCAACCGTATCGGGCGTCACCTACCTCGACGCCGGGGTCGCCCCCGACGGCCGATATCAGTACCAGATCGTCGCCCTCGACGCGGCGGGCAACTCCGCGGCGAGTGCGCAATTGGCCGTGTCCACGCCGGCCGCGGGGGCAGTCTTCTCCGACGGCTTCGAATCCGGGAGCCTGGGGGGCTGGCAGACCGTGAGCGGCGTGACCGCGGAGTCGACGCTGGTGCATGCGGGGAACTTTGCGGCGGAGGCGGCCAGCAGCGGTTCGCCCGCCTACGCATATGCCGACCTGGGCGGGAGTTATGCGGAGGTTTGGTCGCAGGCCTGGGTCTACGTGGCGAGCGCCTCGGGCTCGGCCAATCTCTTCGGCCTGAAAAGCTCGTCAGGGGCGTCGATGGTGAACGTGTACCTGAGCCCGACGGGCAAGCTTGCCATCAGGAACAACATCGGCGGGGTAACCGCGACCAGCGCCACCGCGGTCACGACCGGAGTCTGGCATCTGGTTGCCCTGGAAGTCTCCATGAATCCCTCGGGAGGGGTGATCGACGCCTATCTCGACGGGGGCCAGGTGGCGGGACTTTCCCTCACCTCTCAGGATCTGGGTTCATCGCCGATTACGACTTTGCAGCTCGGAGACACCTCGTCGGGCCGGACCTTTGACCTCTACTTCGACGACGTCGCCGTGGCCACTTCGCCGTTGGCCTGACGCAGCCCGGCAATTGGCGCATTCGTTCGGCTGTGGCGAATCAGCCGGCTCCAGGCGGGTGCCGCCATGACGGGCAACGGGCCGGCGCCGGAGCTAGGTTGGAGTCGTGCGCGCGTGGTTCAACCGGCTTGTCTGCCGCTACACGACTCATGACTGGTGGGCGCTCTCCTATCCGCCGGCGCGGCGCTGGGAGTGCCGGCGTTGCGGACTGATCAGGGAGGACGCTCCGCTCGATTCGTCCTCTTCGGGAGCCGATCCGGCCCGGTCCAGGCCACGTTCGAGAAGCGACAAGGACGGCGAGGGATAGCCGCTCCAGGTCAGCGCGCCAGCGCCTCGCAGATCGCATCCAATTCGCGGTCCGAGGACTTGATGAGCCGCTCGCCTTCCGCCATCAGGTCAGCGAGGTTGCGAGGGGTCGCGTCGTCGATCGACTCCGAGGCGCGCGTGAGATCGATTTGCAGCCGCCAGTATGCGTCAGGGGGAAGCATCTCCCGGAGCTGCCGGTGAACCACGTCACTGGCCCCGTCCATCAACACGTGAAGGATGGGCCTCGCCCACTGGGCAAGTCCCCAGTCCCTTACTTCGTGGTGGGCAATTGCACGGGTCGAGGCGCCCGTGCCCAGCGACAGCAGGCGCATGTTGAAGCTGCGCCTGTATTTCACGACCTCGGCGAACGCGCACATGGCGGGGTTGTTGGCGCAAACGGCGCCGTCAACCATGACCCTTTCGCGGTGAGTCGCCAAGCGGGCAGGCTCGAAGTATGTGGGCGCGGCCGAGGTGGCGCGGGCGGCCATCCACATTGGCATGTCGTGCTCGTGATCCAGCTTGGCCGCCATCGAGTTGATGAAGTACGGCTCCCTTGCCCCGAGATCGTAAGCGGTCAGGAGCACGTCGCAGAGCGAGTCGGAGATCATGTGGCCACCCAGGTAGCGCACCAGGGTGCCTTCGATGTGCTCGGAGGCGTATCGATGGTGCAGCACGCCGTGAAGGGCCGTGTGCCCTGCGGACACGAAGATCTCGTGCGACGCCCTCTCGAACATGCCGATCACCTGTTGCGCGCTCCATGCCGGACCCTCCGCGGCATCGGGAGCGGCCAGGCATAGCGCGATTATGCCGCCGATGGATGTTCCTGCAACGAGGTCGAAGAGTCCAGATGCCGCCGTTCCGGTCCGGGCCTCCACTTCGGCCAGCACCATGGCGGGGATTACGCCGCGTATGCCCCCGCCATCGATCGAGAGGACGCGGACGGGGTCACTCCAGTCGCCGGCGGGCGGCTGCGAGTACGCCGTTTCCTCGCCATTCCCGGATGTTTCCAAGCCTTGGGCCCCCATGACCGGATTCTAATTAATGGCCAGGGGGCGCGTGGCTTTTCCTGCGATTGGGCCGATGCGGCCGATCGGGGTTCGTCCTCGTATGCGTGATTAAACCTCAAAATTCAATTCGGAAAAGTTATCGTTCGCTTCCGAACGATAAAGTCAGCCAAGCGATAACAAGCCGGCAGACAATTCACGACGCGGTAGGTGGCGGCAAACGAGAAATTCCGGCCGACTTGGCGCTGATAGTGATCAGGCCGCTGTTATCCTTTGTCTGTCATATATGCCGCATGAGGTCGTGCTTGGTCGCACCGGCCCCTGGCGGGTTGGCAATTTCGTTTCGTGGTCGTCATCAACTGAAGGAATGCGGTGTCGTTGGGTCGCGGCATCAGGCGGGCTCTTATTGCCATTGCGGCGCTGCTGTCGATGGCCCTATTTGCGTTCAATTCGAGCGCTGCTTTTGCCTCGCCTGCCGGCACTTGCACTTACAGCCCGCCCGGCTACTCAGGGGAGACGGTTTGCACCCTCGGTTCGTCGGTCACCAACACCTCCGTAGCTTCGTCGGACGGCACCTACTGGCTGTTCGTACTGAATGTGACCCCGGCAGACGCGCCCGACACCATCACGGCCTGCTGGAGCGTGGCGGCGCAAAAGTACTACTGCGGTGCAAGCGGCTACAAGGAGCCCAAGGGCGCCGGAAACACAATTCAGTACCTCTTCCCCGAGAATGCCGATAACACCGACGCGCAAGGAAATCCGAAGCCGCTGGTCTCGGCTATGGCGGTCATATCGGGAACTTCGACCGCCTCGAACTTCGTTCTGGGCGGCATTCCTGCCGAGCCGTACTGCGCGGCCGTTTCCGGCGAGGACGCCAATGAGGCCGCGGGCAGCACGGATGCCAACGTAAGCTGCCCGATCGTCTCGGCGACCACCATTCCGCCCACGACCACGTCACCTCCCACCACAGCGGCACCGACGACGACAGCAGCGCCGGCGACCACTTCGGCACCCGTGACAGTGATGGCACCTCCGGTGACGGTGGGATCCACCGCCGCCGCCAGCAGCGCCCCACCGGTCTCGGCCACGACTGCAACGGTGCCAGTCCGGCCGGTGGTCGTTCCGGTGACGGCTGCCTCGGCTCCGCCGACCACGGCGCCCACCACGTCGACCACGTCACCCGCCCCTACCACGACCATGCCCGTGGCCGGAGCGGTCTATCCTTTCACCGTCTCGACCGAGCAGGCGCCTCCCGGGACCGCAATCATGGTCAAAGGCGGCCATTACGGCCCGGCGTGCACCTCCGTGGTGGTCACTCTCGGCAACCGTGTCCTCCTTCATAGCGCTTTGCTCCCTGGCCGAACCCTCGCTACGCATTCCATCTACATCCCCGGCGACACACCTCCCGGCCAATACGAGCTGGCGGTCAGGTGTGCGACTCCCGGCGTGCACGGCCCAGGCGAGGCCGTTGTCTTCTCGGTGGTTCCGCAATCCCTGCACCGATCCGGCTTTGCGACCTCCCTCCTCCTCCCGTCCCAGATCAACTTCGGGCTAAAGGCTGTGGCCGGCAGCCTTGCGCTCGCCGGTGCCTCCATCCCTCTGGTGGCCTTCCCGGCGGAGTTCCTGAACGCGGCTCTGGAAGATCATGAAGAGGTGATCCACCGCTGGATGGGCAGGCTTCGCGCAAGGCTCCATCGCCGCCAGCGGATCGTGCCCGAGGGCGTGGACTGGCGCGCACATGCGACCCTGGCAGGCGTGCTCCTTGCCACGGCGCTGCTCTACGGATTCTTGGACCCGCGTTTCGGCTTCGATATGACGTCGCTGGCGCTCTTCGCGGGGCTGGTGGCGGGCCTGGTGGTCATCACCGTGGTGGCCGACATACCGAGCATCCTTTACCTGGAGAAGCGGTCCCCGGGCTCCAGGTTGAGCAGCCACGCCATACCGGGCGCGTTGGTGGTGGCGCTGATCTGCGTGGTGCTCAGCCGCTCACTGCATTTCGAACCGGGCTACCTCTACGGGACCGTGGCCGGACTGCGCGTCGCCGACCGGCACACCCTCACCCGCGAGCAGGCAGGGCGCTCGAGCGCGCTCTCCGCGGTGAGCTCCATGTTCCTGAGCCTGCTCGCCTGGTTGCTTCGCGAGCCGCTCGTCGGCTATGCCACGCGCGACCACGCCGCCTTTTTAGCGGTGGCCGCCGATGCCGCATTGGTCGCCATCTTCGTTGCCGGGGTCCAGGGGGTGCTGCTGAACATGCTCCCGCTGCGCTTTCTTCCCGGAAGCGCGGTGGTCCACTGGAGCCGCAAGGCGTGGATCGCCATCGAGGTGGTCGCCTTCTTCTCCTTCGTGCACCTGCTTCTCGGACGGGGTTCGGGGTACGTGGGAAGCACTTCTGAGATGTGGCCGGCCCTGGTCTTCATCGCCGTGGTGGCGCTTCTGACCGCCGCGGTCTGGCTCTTCTTCATGCGCTACGACTTACAGCATCCCGAAGTCGAGGGCGAGGAGGAAGAAGAGATCATCGGCATCTAGGTCCGCCCTGCCCGCCTGCCTCCCGGCGGGATGTTCGGCTTCGCAAAGCACGCCGCCCATCCTTCCAGCCGGCCCAACCAGCCCCCTTTGACTGTCCGCCGGCGTCAGGGCGGAGATCCCGGCGCTCTCGGCGTGGATCAGAGCAACTTGCGGATGCGCCTGACTCCGAATACGAAGTAAACGATCGGCCCGATGGTGTTGATCATGATCACCGGCACCCAGGCGATTTTCCTGCCCCTTACCTGTTCGGCCGGACGGCGGGCAAGGTCGGTGAACGCCGTCGCCGCCAGCGAGAGCTGGATGGATGCGGCTACCAGGATCAACGTCCGCTGACGCGCTGTCATGTCCTTCCACTTGCGCTTGGGCATGAAAGGCCTCCTTTCGGCCGCTCGCATGCTGCGCTCGGCCATGTCAAGTCGACGCCGGGCTGAAGGCGTGCCATCGCTACGGATGCTACGCCCGGACCCCGGCCCGGCAGCCGCCCTTCGTGAAGTCTGCGCCGGTTCCGGTGTCTCGGAGAAGGGGCGAAGGTCAACAGGGGCGCGCTTGGGCCGTGGCAGCGGTCACGCCCAGTGAGTCGACCCTTGTCACCGTGTCCTGTGACCCTCGGCCCTGTGTCCCACCCGAGGGATGCCCCATGCTTGGCCGAGGGCGGAATGAGAGGGTTTGGGCAGGTGTTTGGCGCCTTTGGCACGCTCGGCACGGAAAGTGTCCTGGCGCCGCCCTCAGGTCGATGGCGGCATGGCTCAGCGCGCTCCGGCCTCGACGTCCGCCAGGCGGCGGGAGCCACCGCCGCGGAGGTGCTCTCGGCTTGCGGAACCTCCGAGGAAGGCTTGCCGGAGGATGAGGCGGCCGGCCGCCTGGAAGCCGGCGGCCCCAACGCGGTCCGCTCCCATCGCGCCAGAGCCGGCAGGGTGCTCGCGCGGCAACTGCGCTCGCCGCTGCTCCTCCTGCTCGCGGTCACGGCCCTTGTCTCGTATTTCGTCGGCGAACGACGGGACGCGATCCTGATCGGTGCGATTCTGGCCATGTCGGTGGGTCTCGGCTTTGTAAACGAGTACCGGGCTGCGCGCGCGGCGGAAGCCATGCGCGACAAGGTTCGCCATACGAGCGTGGTGCGCCGCGGCGGGTCGCGGATGGTGGTCCCGGTGACCGAGCTCGTGGTTGGCGACGTCGTCGAGCTTTCCCTGGGAACGGTCGTTCCCGCCGACATCCGTCTGATCAGCTCGACTGCCCTCGAGTGCGACGAGTCGATCGTCACCGGCGAGTCGCTGCCGGTTGAAAAATCCTCCGAGCCTGCCCCGCCTGGTGCGGGGCTCGGGGACCTGACTAGCGCGGCGCTGATGGGAACGGTGGTCACCGCAGGTTCGGGAGTTGGGGTCGTAGTGGCCACCGGCTCGTCCACCGTCTTCGGCCGCATTGCCGTCGAGCTCGGCCGCGAGGAGCCCGAGACGGCCTTTCAGGTGGGGCTCCGGCAGTTTTCGCTGCTTCTGGTGGAGGTGGCCGCGGCATTGACGGTCGCGATCTTCGTGATCAACCTCGTCCTGCGCCGGCCCTTCATAGATGCGCTCCTCTTCTCCCTGGCCATCTCGGTGGGCGTCTCCCCGCAGCTGCTGCCGGCGGTGGTCTCCACCAGCCTCGCGGCGGGGGCATCGCGGCTCGCCAAGGAGAAGGTCCTGGTGAAGAGGCTGGTGTGTATTGAGGACCTGGGGGACATCCAGGTCCTCTTCACCGACAAGACCGGCACCCTCACCGAGGGCAGGCTCCGCTTCATGCGTTCGATCGGTGCCGATGGAGCCTCCTCGGACCTGCCATTTCTTTTAGGACTGCTGTGTAACGACGCGAAGGAGGGCGGAGCCGGACAGATGGTCGGGAACCCGCTCGACATTGCGCTCTGGAATTCCGCCGCCAGCCTGGCGGTAGCCGACCGGGCCCGCGAGTACCGGCGCATCGGGGAGCTCCCCTTCGATCACGAACGAGCCATGGCCTCGGTGGTGGTAACGAGGGGCGGCGAGACCCCTGTACTGGTGACAAAGGGGGCGCCGGAGGCGGTGCTCGCCCGTTCCGTGAAGGTGCCTCCGGCCATGCGCCGCCGCCTGCGCGCGGAGTTCGCCGCCGGAAACCGGGTGGTGGCCATCGCCACGCGCCCCTTCACGGAGGAGCGCGCCCCGCTTCCCTCGGACGAGCGGGACCTGGTGCCGGCGGGCCTGCTGGTGTTCCTGGATCCGCCCAAGGGGAGTGCCGGGAGTGCGCTCGGCCGCCTGGCCGGCCTGGGAATCCAGGTGAAGCTGGTCACCGGGGACAACGCCGCGGTGGCGCGCCGCGTCTGCGACGAGCTCGGGCTCCCCGTGGCGGGAGTGGTCAACGGCGTGGACCTGGAGGAGTTGGCCGAGGAGGACCTGCCCGGACTGATCGGCGCCACGACCATCTTCGCCCGCGTCAGCCCGGAGCAGAAGGCGAGGATCGTCCGCGCACAGCGGCAGCTGCACTCCGACGTCGCCTTCCTCGGGGACGGCGTCAACGACGCTCTCGCCCTGCAGGCAGCCGACGTCGGCATCTCGGTCGAGACAGATCG
>JAKAEN010000269.1 GCA_021818355.1 Actinomycetes bacterium
CGCCGTTCGTGGCCTGACTTCGACGGGACCGGGACTGAGGGCGGCGGAGTTGGCGGGAGCGGATGTGGTCTCCGACGTCCTGACCGAGGCCTTCGGGGGGTTCGCGACTGCCGGGACTGGACCGCGCCTGGAGAACGTGTTTCGGCTGATCCTCCTTCGGGCGTAGGTCCGGTATCTCAGCTACCGGCCGGCTCAGGGCTTGGGATGGCCGTCTTCGATCTGTAACCCGGCGAAAGTTGCGCAGAAGGTCATGAATCGTGATCGGGCCACGATGGTGCGCCGAGCAAAGAGTGGCCACGGCTCTGGTCCCAGTTCCGATGGCGAGCCTCGGTTGAGAGCCTTCCGGTCGGGAAAAACCTGCAGGTGTCCACCGACATGGTTGAAGCGCCGGTGGGAACCTGAGGAAGCCACCCGCTCCGGCGTGCTTTACGAGGCCGCGCGTAAGGAGTACTCATGACCGTACATCGCGCAAAGAGTACGCCGCGCCTACGCCACTTTGATGGCCGCCCAGTGGGGCTTTCTAATTGCCATTGACATATTTGCGGAATGAAGCCAGCTAGCACGGAGGTCCCAAGGGTGATTTGGTGCCCTCTAGCTGGGGAAAAGAAGAGAGCGGGCGACGAGAATCGAACTCGCGTTCTCAGCTTGGGAAGCTGATGTTCTGCCTCTGAACTACGCCCGCGTGGTAAAACATCGTAGCCGGGGGCGGGGGCTGTCTGCACGCCCTCGACAGCGAGGTCTGGCCTTGCGCGCCGCTAGTTTTGAACAGCATGATCCTTTCTGACGTCACGATCCGCGAGGAGCTCGCCGCGGGGCGCATCGTTATCGAGCCGCTTGGCGAGCGGGCGGTGCAGCCATCCTCGGTGGACCTCAGGGTCGACCGCCTCTTCCGGATCTTTCGCAACCACACCGCCAAAGTGATTGACGTGCGCGAGCCGCAGGAGGATCTCACCGAGGAGATCGACGTCGGCGAGGACGGAGCTTTCATACTGCATCCGGGCGAGTTTGTTCTCGGGTCGACGCTTGAGTGGGTGAAAATCCCGCTGGACCTCGTCGGACGCCTTGAGGGCAAATCGAGCCTCGGGCGTCTGGGCCTTCTGATTCACTCGACGGCCGGCTTCGTCGACGCCGGATTCGAGGGCCACCTCACGCTTGAGCTTTCCAATGTCGCCAACCTGCCGATAACCGTCTATCCCGGGATGAAGATCGGGCAGATCAGCTTCTTGAAGATGACGACTCCTGCGGCGGTCCCCTATGGAAGCCCCGAGCTTGGCTCGAAGTACCAGCGCCAGCAGGGCCCAACCCCATCACGGAGCTACAAGAACTTCACCGAGTAGTCGGACGTCGCCAGAATTGGCATAAGTAAGCGACTGTTCAGTAGCATTCGAATAACCTGAATGGCCCATAGCCCGGCAAAGCCGTGGCGACGGGGCTAGAAAAGGATTGAAGTTCGCGGCGCGGTTGCTCCTTTGCGGGCATCCGTGCGCGTGGGGCACGGATGGAGGCGGGCTTGGTTCTGGTACTCGGACTCTTGTTGACTGTGGTTGGCCTTGCCATCGCCGGCAGGAGGCTCTTCTTCCTGTATCGGCTCGTCAGCTCGGGCAAGCCGGCCCCCGGTAGGACCGAAGGCGCCTGGAAGCGCGTCCAGGCCGAGATCGTGGAGGTCCTGGGCCAGCGCAAGCTGCTCAAGAAGACGGTGCCCGGTGTTGCGCACTTCTTCACCTTCTGGGGCTTCACCATCCTCCTCTTCACCATCATCGAGGCCTACGGCGCCCTCTTCCAGTCCAACTTCGCGATCCCCCTCATCGGGCACGACTCCTGGCTCGGCTTCCTCGAGGACTTCTTCTCGGTGGCCGTGCTCGTCGCCCTGGTGGTGTTCACCATCATCCGTATCAAGAACTCCCCGGCGCGCAAGGAGAGGTCCTCGCGCTTCTACGGCTCCCACACCGACGCGGCATGGATAACCCTCGGCGGTATCGCCCTGGTGGTCATCACTCTCCTCTTGTACCGGGCCGCACAGGTCAACACGGGAGACTTCCCCTACAGCGACTTCGCCTTCGCGAGCCACTTGATCGCCAATGCCCTGCGTCCGCTGGGTGTGGCGACCAACCGCGACCTGGTGGCCGTGTTCCTCGTCGGCAACGTGGCAGTTCTCATGGCCTTCCTGGTCTTCGTCACCTACTCGAAGCACCTGCACATCTTCGCCGCGCCTCTCAACGTCGCCTTCTCGCGGCGCCCGAAGGCGCTGGGTGGCCTGTGGAACACCCCCAACATGGATCCCGAGCAGCTGACCGAAGACACCGTCTTTGGTGCCGGCAAGATCGACGACTTCACCTGGAAGCAGCTACTGGACCTGGCCACCTGCACAGAGTGCGGCCGCTGCCAGGAGCTCTGCCCGGCGTGGGGCACCGGCAAGCCGCTTTCGCCGAAGCTCTTGATCATGAGCCTCCGAGACCACCTCTTCCACTCCGCCGACAGGCTCCTCGCGTCGGCGCCCGCGGAAGGAGCGACTGCAACCGCGGTCGAGGCGGTGCCACTGGTTCCAAACGTCATCGACCCCGACGTGCTCTGGGCCTGCACCACTTGCGGCGCCTGCGTCGAGGCATGCCCGGTGGATATTGAGCATGTGGACGCCATCGTCGACATGCGCCGCTACCAAGTCCTCATGGAGTCGGAGTTCCCATCCGAGGCCGGAGCCATGCTGCGCAACATCGAGAACCAGGGCGATCCCTGGGGCCTTGGCACCTCCCATCGCCTGGATTGGACCGAGGGCCTTGGATTCGAGGTTCCCGTGGTAACTGGCGAGCTTCCCGAGGACGTCGAGTACCTCTTCTGGGTTGGCTGCGCGGGCGCCCTGGACGAGCGGGCGCGCAAGGTCACCCAGTCGACGGCACGCCTCCTCAACAAGGCGGGCGTCAAGTTCGCCGTGCTCGGCCCGCGCGAATCCTGCACCGGTGACCCGGCACGGCGGCTCGGCAACGAGTACCTCTACCAGATGCAGGCGATGCAGAACGTGGAGACACTCAACGACGCCAAGGCCAAGAAGGTCATCGCCTCCTGCCCGCACTGCTTCAACGAGCTCGCCAACGAATATCCGGCCCTGGGCGGCAACTTCGAGGTGATTCACCACAGCCAGCTCTTGAGCGACCTGGTCAAGAATCGCGCGCTGGTGCCGGCAAAGGAGAGCCAGGCAAAGATCACTTTCCACGACTCCTGCTATCTCGGTCGCCATAACGGCATCTATGACGAGCCTCGTTCGGTGATCGACGCCGTTCCGGGAATGGTGCAGGTGGAGATGGACAGGACCAAGGAGCGCTCCTTCTGCTGTGGCGCCGGGGGTGCGAGGATGTGGCTGGAGGAGAATATCGGCACTCGCATCAACGAGGCCCGTGTCACCCAGGCCCTCGAGCTCGATCCCGACATGGTGTCGACCGCCTGCCCCTACTGCATGATCATGCTCGACGACGGGGTCAAGGCCAAGCAGGCAAGCGGCGAGGCCAAGGAGACCGTGCAGGTGCTCGACATTTCACAGGTCCTGGAGCGTTCGCTCCAGGAGTAGGCACGAACTTGGCCGCGGACCGGGTCCGCGGGTGTTGTGTCAGAGCTCTTTCAGTTGGGGCTGCTTCCAGCGGCCCCTTCTCGCTTCCCAGACGAGTTCGACGCCGGTCTCGCCAGGGGCATCGACGGGCGATGGGCGCTC
>JAKAEN010000270.1 GCA_021818355.1 Actinomycetes bacterium
CGGCACCACCCTCAACAAGCCCGTGGTGGGAATCGCCCCGACTCCGGATGGCAAGGGCTACTGGCTGGTCGCCTCCGACGGAGGGGTCTTCTCGCTTGGGAACGCCGGCTTCATGGGCTCAATCCCGTCGCTTGGAATAGGAACCAAGGGGGCCGTCGGCGCCACGGGCGAAGGATAGCGCTGTGAGGCCGCTGCCATCCGCCGGACTAAAGGCTGGAGTTGTCGCCGGTGCGGGCGCCGCACTGCTGGCGCTGCTCGGGCCTTCGGCGAAGTATCCGCTGCAGGCGATGGCGACCGCGGCGAGCGACGTTTATGTCGCGGTGGTCGTCGACTTCGGCGGCCTGAGCGGAGCGCCGTCCCAGCCCGTTGCCACCTGTGCGGAGGTGCCCTCCGGGTCGACGATGGCGGATGCCCTTGCGGTTGCGGCCAAGCAGATCGCCTCCGAGTACCCGGTGCCCAACGGCGGCCTCGGCTGGGCCTCGACGGGCTTGCTGTGCCAGATCGACGGCCTTCCGACGTCTCAACAGGTGAGCAACTGCGACTCGACCGTCAACGGAAAGTACCAGTACTGGTCGTTCTGGACGGCGAACTCGTCGAGCTGGCTCTACGCCCAGGTCGGCCCGGCAAGCGTGCTGGCCGGCCAGGGGGCGGTCGAGGGCTACCGCTTCGAGCTCTCCGGGGCGGGCAACTCCACCGATCCGCCGCCGGGCACCAGCCCCGACTTCGCACGCATCTGCGCCGGCACCCCGCCTTCGGCTTCCCCGACAACGACCGCTGCGAGTCCAACCACCACGACCAAGCCCGTGCCCGTGTCCCAGGCACCTGTTGGCGGGGGGCCGACAACGACGGGTGGCACCCCGCCAACCACGGCCGCTGCCGCCGGCACCACTCAGGCGGCCGGCACCACTTCTTCGACCGTCGACGCCCTCACGGGTTCATCGTCCACGGGAAGCATTGTGACGACGACCACGGCCGCCCGAAGGGCCAATGCTACGGCAGCGGGCGGGGGAGGGGGCTCCAAGCTCGAGTTCGCCGGAGTGGGAGCCTTGGTGCTGCTTCTGGCGACCGGCGCCGGGTTGCGCTTCCGAAAAGGGGCGGCGTGATGAAGCCGGGCTCGGCACTTCACCCACTCGCCTGGTGGCTCT
The DNA here is from genome assembly GCA_021818355.1 of Actinomycetes bacterium. GTDB lineage: Bacteria > Actinomycetota > Acidimicrobiia > Acidimicrobiales > Acidimicrobiaceae > Acidithrix. Next base: position 1,146 of record JAKAEN010000270.1, read on the forward strand.
GGGCGATCGGGGTCGGGGCGGCCGCCCTGCAGACCACGAACTTGGCGCTGCTCGCCCTGCTTGCCGCCGAGGCCGCCTACGTGGGCGCACTTTACGTCCAAGGGCGCAGTTCGCGCGAGATGATCGCGGCGGTCGCTCGCCTTGCCGTCTTCGTCGTGCTCCTCCGCCTGGTGGTCCAGATCGTCTTTGGACAGCGGCTGCCGGGCACCGAGGCATTCGCTCTCCCGTCCATCCCGCTGCCATCCTGGGCCGCCGGCGTCTCCCTCGGTGGCGTGGTGACGTGGCAGTCGCTGGAGGGGGCGCTGGAGGGCGGAATCCAGCTGGCGGTGATGCTCGAATGCTTCTCGCTGGCCAACGCCCTGGCCCACCCCTACCGGCTGTTGCGAGTACTCCCGGCCGTTCTTTATGAGACCGGGCTGGTGGTCAGCGTGGCGCTCGCCTTCACCCCGGAACTCGTGCGCCGTCTCAATGACGTCAAGGAGGCAAGGCGGCTGAGGGGCCGCCCCACGCGCGGCATACGCGGCGTCAGGCATATGGCGGTTCCGGTTCTCGAGGGCGGTCTGCAGCGCTCGTTGGAGCTGGCGGCGGCCATGGACGCCCGCGGCTTCGGGCGCTCCGATCGAGGTGACCCTCGGGCGGAACGGCGGCGCACCGCGATCTTGGGCGTGTCCGTCTCGCTCTTGATCCTCGGCTCTCTCGCTATAGGAGGGCTCGGTGCCGGCCGCGCGGCCGGCGTCGCGATGCTGATGATCGGCGCCATCGGCGTAGGCATCGCCTTTCGAGAAGGCGAGCGGAGATCCCGCAGGACGCGATACCGTCCCGATCGCTTCGGCCCCGCGGAGTGGGTCGTCGGCATCTCGGGATTGCTGGTGAGCCTCGGCTTTCTGCTGGCAGCCCACCTGGAGGGAGGCACGCGGCCGTTAATCGGGGCGCTCGCGCCGCCTCCGCTGCCGCTGCTCGCACTTCTTGCCAGTGCGGCCGCCCTGCTCCCCGCCCTCGCGCTGAGGCGGAGCCCCGCTCCGGTGCGCGTCTCCGAGGGCCAGGCGGTGGCGAGATGATCAGCTTCCGGGGCGTCCGCTTCACCTACCCCGGGGCTTCTGCGCCGGCGCTAGCCATCGATCGGCTGTCCATCCAGGAGGGGGAGTTCTGCCTGGTGATGGGGGAGACCGGAAGTGGCAAGAGCACCCTCTTGCGTGCCATCAACGGCCTGGTGCCGCACTTCAGCGGCGGGACGATGGCAGGCGAGGTGACGGTGTTCGGCAGGTCGACGCGCCACCATCGTCCGCGCGACTTGGCCGACCTGGTCGGCTACGTGGGCCAAAGCGCCTCGGCGGGTTTCGTGGCCGAGACGGTCGAAGAGGAGCTGGCCTACACAATGGAGAATCTGGGAGTGGCCCCCCAGGCAATGAGACGGAGGGTGGAGGAGGCGCTCGACCTGCTCGGGCTGAGCGCGCTCCGCTCCCGTTCGGTGCGCTCCCTCTCCGGAGGCGAGCAGCAGCGCACCGCCATCGCCTCGGTGCTGACCGCCACGCCCAAGGTCCTTGTCCTGGACGAGCCGACCTCGGCCCTCGATCCGGCCGCCGCGGAGGAGGTGCTCTCCTCCCTGGCGCGCCTGGTGCACGACCTCGGCCTTACGGTTGTCCTGGCCGAACATCGCCTCGAGCGCGTGCTTCCATTCGTGGACACAGCGGTGCGGCTTCCCGGCGGTGATCAGCCGCCGGTGATCGGTACCGCCGCCGAGGTGGTCGAGGGGGCCTCTTCGGTGCCGCCGATCATCGAACTCGGCCGGGCCATGAATTGGAGCCCTCCGCCGCTTTCGGTCCGGGAGGCCCGAAGACTCGCTTCTCCTCTGCGCGAGAGATTGCACGTCATCGTGGACGACTCCAAGCTCCCGTCGCCGGAGCCCCGGGAGGTCGTCGCCTCGGTGCAACGCCTCTCGGTCAGCTACGATCACCATCCCGCCCTTACTCAGGTCTCCCTTTCGGTGCGCCACGGCGAGGTGCTGGCGGTCATGGGCCGCAACGGATCGGGAAAGACGACGCTCTTGCGCCAGGTTGCCGGCGTCGGGGGAGCCAGGCGAGGGGAGGTGCTGGTGCAGGGCGTGTCTCCGGAGCGCATCCCCGCCCGTGAGCGCATTCGGCGGGTGGGAATGGTTCCCCAGGATCCCGGGACGCTTCTCTACGAGGAGTCGGTGGCCAAGGAGTGCGCGCTCTCCGACCGCGAGGCTGTGCTTCCTTCCGGAACCACCGCTCGCCTTTTCGAACGGCTGGCCGGCGAGGGGGCGGACGAGAGGCATCCGCTGGATCTTTCCGAAGGCCAGCGGCTTGGCCTGGCGCTTTCGGTCGTGCTCGCGCCCGCTCCGGGGCTTCTGCTCCTCGACGAACCCACCCGGGGGCTCGACTATCCCTCCAAGGCGAGGCTGGTTACCCGGCTCGCCGAGCTTGCGGCCGACGGCGCCGCGATAGTTGTCGCAAGCCACGACGTCGAGTTCGTGGCTCAGCTCGCTCATCGGGTCATCG
>JAKAEN010000028.1 GCA_021818355.1 Actinomycetes bacterium
AAGGCCGAATCGAGATCGCCGGTGCCCGTCTCGGCCTTCAGGGCCGCGGGAGCGGAATCGGCCAGCAGCCGGCCGTCGCGAAGCAGCAGGAGGCGTTCACAGCGCTCGGCCTCGTCCATCACGTGGCTGGAGACGACCAGCGCCGAACCCTGCGCCGCCAGGGACGCGAAAAGAATCCAGAGATCTTCGCGCAGCACCGGGTCCAGGCCCACGGTCGGTTCGTCGAGGAGGAGCACGCGGGGGCTGCCCAACAGAGCGATCGCCAAGGAGACCCGGGCCACCTGACCTCCCGAGAGGCGCTCGACGCGCCGAGAGGCCTCGGCCCCCAGCGAGACTCTCTCGATGGCCTCCGAAACGCCCGAGGCGCCAACCCCGATCATGGCCGCAAAGTAGGTGAGGTTCTGGCGAACCGTGAGGTCCAAGTAGACGGCCGGCCGCTGTGGCTGGTAACCAATCATGCCTCTCGCGGCCCTGGTGCCGGCCTCGTGGCCACCAACCTCCACCATGCCGCTTGCATGCTTCTGCAGCCCGGCTATGCAACGCATCACGGTGCTCTTCCCGGATCCGCTCGGGCCGATCAGGCCGGTCAGGCTCCCGGCAGGAACGTCGAAGCCGACCTCCTCGACGACACGACGGCCGCTGCGCTCCACGGAGAGCCCCTGGACCCTGATCAAGATGTCCACGCCGGGAATCTATCGCCGCGCCAGGGCGGGCGCCAACTCCGCTTCAGCTCCGCGCTGCGCCCAAACGGCGGATCTCGCTCGCGAACAGATGATTCAAGAGGATTGCGAAGCCCACCTGGAAGACGATCTCACCCTGGAGCATGTAGGTGAGCATGTGATCCGGGAGCGACAACGCCGCCAGCACTCCGCCCGCGAGCTCGACCAGTACGCCGAGCCACCCCAGACGGTCTCCCAGCACTTTGAAGGCCACGACCGCCCCGACTGCCATCTGCAGCCCGAAGACCGAAGCCCCGATGATCATATGGGTCCAGTTGAAGAAGGTGTCGACCGTGTAAGGGGTGAGGAGGAGCGCTATGAGCCCAACAGCCAGCACCTTGAGCGACAACGAGACCCGGGCGGGCGCCTCGGCCAGGTCGATCGATCTGGCCGAACGAAACAGCAGATAGGCGGTGGCGACGAAGCCGATGGCAAGTATCCAGAGAGTGTCGAGGTGCACGCCGTAGTAGCTGACGCCGTAGGTGCTGGCGGCCTTGCCGTAGGAGATGCCCATGCAAGCGGCCAGCGTGACCGCCATGGCCAGTTCGGCGCCGACCAGTAGGCGCAGCGCACGCTCATAAGAGGCGAGAGCGGGGTTTCCCTCGCTGGCGTGCGTTCCTTGGACGCGGAAGATTCCGAGCACTGAGACGCCTCCCATCGCTCCGGAAGACTAATTGTATTATACAACTAGTTTTTTCGAAGCGAAAGCGGTAGGGACGTCGCGCTACTCGCGGAAGAGGTCGTCGTAAAGTGGCGGAGGCTGGATGCCCAAATGCTCGAAGGCGAGCGGTCCTGCCACCCGGCCACGTCTGGTACGCGCTATGAGCCCGGCCTGGATGAGGAAAGGCTCGTAGACGTCTTCGATGGTCTCGGCCTCCTCTCCGACCGTGGCGGCCAGCGTGGTGATTCCGACCGGGTTGCCCCGATAGGTCACGCACATCACCTCAAGAATGGCTCGGTCGAGCTTATCGAGCCCAAGCGAGTCGGCGCCGAAGAACTCCAGCGCCACTTCTGCCAGCTCCTCGGTGACAACTCCGTCGGCGTGAACCTCCGCATAGTCTCTGACCCGGCGCAGCAGGCGGTTCGCGAGGCGCGGCGTCCCGCGCGATCTCCTGGCGATCTCCAGGCTGGCCGCCTCGGCCAACTCGACATCCAGGATCGCCGCCGATCGCCGCACGATGGCGGCAAGCTCCTCGGGATCGTAATAGTCGAGGCGTGCCACGAACCCGAAACGGTCCCGCAGGGGCCCGGTGAGCATGCCGGTGCGTGTGGTGGCGCCTATGAGCGTGAACTTGGGCAGGTCGATCCGGATCGAGCGGGCCGTAGGCCCTTCGCCGACCAGGATGTCCAGCTTGAAGTCCTCCATGGCCGGATAGAGGACCTCGCCGGCGGCCTTGGACATGCGGTGGATCTCGTCAATGAAAAGGACGTCGCCTTCGTTCAGCGAGTTGAGTATCGCCGCCAGATCGCCGCCTCTAACCAAGGTCGGCCCCGAGGTGACGCGGAAACCGGCGCCCATCTCGTTGGCGACGATCTGAGCCAGGGAGGTCTTGCCCAAGCCCGGCGGGCCGGCGAAGAGAAGGTGGTCGACGCTCTGGCCACGACCCTGTGCGGCCTTTATGACCACCTCCAAGTGACCCTTGATCTGAGTCTGGCCTATGAACTCATCCAGCGCGCGCGGCCGGATGGCCGCCTCGCTGGCTATTTCGGAAGGCAGCGCAAACGGGTTGGAGGCCTCGGACCGCCTGTCCTCAACCGGGCCTTCACCGGAGAGAATCTCGCGCCGCGGGCTCATGATCGAAGCTCCGCCAGGGCCGCCCTCACAGCCTGGGAGACGTCCTGGCCCGGCTGCAAAGCGGCGATGGCACGCCTTATCTCTCGCGCGTCGAAGCCGAGCGAGGTAAGTGCGGCCTCGACTTCGCGCCTGACGCCGGAGTCGCCCGTGCTCCTCTGCGCACCCTCGGCCGTCCCCGCGAGGGCGCGGATCGAGGAGAGCTTGGACGAGAGTTCGACCAGGATTCTGGTTGCGGTCTTCTCACCGATTCCCGGCACCCTGGTCAACATGGCCACGTCCTTCGCCTCGACCGCCTCGATGAGCGAGTCGGCGTCCATCATCGAGACGATCACCAGCGCCAGCGCGGGTCCCACCATCCGCACTCCGATGAGCACTTCGAAAAGGTTACGCTCTGCCAGGCTCTCGAATCCGTAGATGGAGATCGAGTCCTCGCGGACCACCGTGACGCAGAACAGCTCGATCTGCTGGCCCTCTTTGGCCGTCATCGCAAGGGACAGAGGCACCGACACCAGGTAGCCAACGCCGCCGGCCTGAACGATCAACGTCCGGGTTCCTCCCGTTGCCCTGACCGTTCCACTCAAAAGTGCAATCACCAGCCAAGACTCCTAGTCAGCTTGGGCGAGGGGCTCCCGGGAGGCCGCCCTCGCGGCTCCCCCACCCCGCATGTTAGCCAGGTGGCAAAGTGCGAGCGCCACCGCATCAGCCACGTCCGGAGGCTCCGGAGCGCTGGGCAGGTCACCGATGAGCTGCACCATCCGCTGCACCTGGAACTTGGAGGCGGCGCCGTGGCCGGCGACCGCCAGCTTCACCTCGGCCGCACTGTACTCCAGGACTGCGACACCGGCCTGATGACAGGCGAGGTGCACCAGCCCCACGGCCTGCACGACCCCGAATGCCGTCTTGGCATTCTTGCGAAAGAGTATCCTCTCGACCACGACCACATCGGGGCGGTAATCCTCGAGAAGGGAGGTCATCTCGGAGAGGAATTCCGTCAGCCGCTCGCCAAGGGGGGCACTGGGGGCGGTCTGGATAAGCCCCGCGGAGACTATCCGTTCGCCGGCTCCGGGCCCGGAGTCGACCACGCCGTATCCGCAACGGGAGAGGCCGGGGTCGATTCCCAGGACGCGCATCCAATCCTCCTAGGAGGAAGCCGCTTCGGCATCCCTGACCGCCTTGAGCAGGGTGCTCGTCGGTTGGTAGGTTAGCCCGGCAGTGGTGCGGTGACAGAAGGTCACGATACCTTCGCGGTTGATCACAAAGACGCTGCGCCGGTAGAAGCCGAGCGGCCCCAGCACTCCATATGCCGAGCCCACCTTCCTGTCAAGGTCGGAAAGGAGAGGGATGGAAAGCGACTGGCGCTCAGCGAAGGAGCGGTGCGTATCCCGGTCCTGCGGGCTGATCCCCCACACGGTCGCCCCCAGGGACGAGAAGTCGGGCATGCCCTCGGAGTAGGCGCGCAGCTGCAGCGTGCAGACCGGCGAATGATCCTCTGGATAAAAGGCGAGCACCAGGGTCCGCCCGAGCAGCTGCTTGGGCGAATAGATCCCTTCCGGGAAGCCCTCGAGCTCGAAGTCAGGTGCGGGATCCCCGACGCCGAGCGTCACTAGGCCTCCACCAATTCGAGAATGGCGTCCGGTATGTCGAAGTTCGCGTAGACGTTCTGAACGTCGTCCATGTCCTCGAGTGCGTCCACGACCCTGAGAACTTTCCGGGCCTCGGACTCGTCGTTGAGAGGGATGGTGGTCGAGGGCAGCATCGTCAGCTCGGCCGAGGCGATCTTGTGGCCGGCCGCCTCCAGCGCGTCGCGCACCTCGCCGAGGGAGGTCGCCGCGCAGGTCACCTGCCAACTGTCCCCCAGGTCGGCGACGTCCTCGGCCCCCGCATCGGCCGCGGCGAGCATCAACTCGTCCTCGTCCGCGCCGCGATCCACCAGGACTACGCCCTTGCGTTCGAACTGCCAGGCGACGGCTCCCGGCTCGGCCATGGAGCCACCGTTCTTGGAGAACGCGCTGCGCACGTCGGCGCCGGTGCGGTTACGGTTGTCGGTCAGGCACTCGACGATGATCGCCACCCCCGCGGCCGCATAGCCCTCGTAGGTGACCGGCTCGTAGCGCACGCCCTCGAGCTCTCCGGTGCCGCGCTTGATAGCGCGCTCTATGGTGTCGACGGGCACCGAGGCGTCGCGGGCCTTGTTGTACATGGTCCGCAGCGTGGCGTTCGAGTTCAGGTCACCCCCACCCTCGCGTGCCGCAACCTCAACCTGCCTGATGAGCTTGGCGAAAAGCTTGCCGCGCGCCTTGTCCTGGGCGCCCTTCTTGTGCTTTATGGTCGCCCATTTGGAGTGACCTGACATCTATCCCACCTCAAGTGAACGTCTAGAAGCTCTCTAGGAACAGCTTATGCAATCGGTCGTCTCCGGTCACCTCGGGATGGAACGAGCTCACGAGCACGTTCCTGGACCGGCAAACGGCGGGCACCTCCTGGTCGCCGCCGTCGGGAAACTCGTACCTCACGCTGGCCAGTACGCTTACATCGGGTCCGACCCGGGTGACCACGGGAGCGCGTATGAAGGCGACCGTCATCGGTCTACCCGGGATCCCCTGGACCCGCAGGTCCGCCTCGAAGGAGTTCACCTGCCGGCCGAACCCGTTGCGGCGCACCGTGATGTCGATTGCGCCAAGGGCGACCTGATCGGAGCGTCCGTCGATGATCTCGGAGGCGAGGATGATCATCCCGGCACAAGTTCCGAAGAGCGCGCCTCCGCCCGCGGCGAACTCGGCCACCGGCTCCAACAGCTCGGACGAGCGAAGCAGGAGCGAAATCGCGGTCGATTCGCCACCGGGGATCACCAGGTGGGTAACGCCCTTGAGTTCACCGGGAAGCTTGACCAGCCGAGCCTCCACGCCAAGACGCCCAAAGGCCTCTGCGTGTTCGCGAAAATCGCCCTGCAGGGCAAGTATGCCGACGACGGGATCCTCGGGAATTTTTTACCAGCCCCGCTCGGCGAGATGCACGTCAACCTTGTCCATCTCGATTCCGACCATCGGAACGCCCAGGTTGCGCGAGACCTTGGCCAGGATGGTCGCATCCTGGTAGTGGGTCGTCGCCTCAACGATCGCACGCGCCCTCTTGGCGGGATCGCCGCTCTTGAAGATGCCCGAGCCCACGAAGCAGGCCTCGGCGCCGAGCTGCATCACCAGCGCCGCGTCAGCCGGGGTGGCGATGCCACCCGCGCAGAAGAGCGGAACGGGCAGCTTGCCGGTCGCTGCGATCTCGGCCACCAGCTCATAAGGAGCGCGAAGCTCCTTCGCCCATCCGTGGAGCTCCGCGGAATCGGCCTGGGTGATCTTCTTGATGTCGCCCACGATGGACCGCAAGTGCCGCACCGCCTCGACCACGTTCCCCGTTCCGGCCTCGCCCTTGGACCTGATCAGCGCCGCACCTTCGGAGACGCGGCGAAGAGCCTCTCCGAGATTGGTGGCACCGCAGACGAAGGGCACCGAAAAGCGCCACTTGTCGATGTGGTAGGCCTCGTCGGCCGGAGTCAGCACTTCGGACTCGTCGATGTAGTCCACCTGCAGGGCCTCGAGTATCTGCGCCTCCACGAAGTGGCCGATTCGGGCCTTGGCCATCACCGGGATGGAGACGGCGGCCTGGATCTCCTCGATCAGGGCCGGGTCGCTCATGCGCGCGACGCCGCCGTCGCGGCGAATGTCGGCGGGCACACGCTCGAGGGCCATGACCGCAACAGCGCCGGCGTCCTCGGCAATCTTGGCCTGGTCGGCGGTGACGACGTCCATGATGACGCCGCCTCGCAGCATCTCCGCGAGGCCACGCTTCACGCGCGCGGTCGCCTTGGTCACAGCGGAAGCAGTCTCCTCGGTCATCTCAGACACCCTTTCGAAGGTCTTGGTGGGATCGGCGGCCTGCAATCGGCCGCCTACGCGCCATACAGTCTAAAGCCTGCCAAGACATTTCAGTGGGTCGACTCGCCGGAGTGTCTCGATACTGATTCCATTATTTCTTAGCTCCAAAACTCCACAATCCGTTTATTGAGCACGAAGTGAGAACGGAATCAACCGGAGATAGAGCACCGAATGAGGACTTGGCCCGCGTAAGCCTCAGCGACGCGGGACCGCGATCCCGCTAGGGCTGCACCGTCAGCGAAGCCCCGATCGGAGCGAAGATGACCCAGGTGCGCCCGGGAAGCACCCTGACGGGCCGGCCGTCGGAATAGGTGTAGACGGGCACGGCGGACGGCGAGGACTTAGCCCACTTGGCGGCCGCGATACGGCCCCCGAACGCGACTTCGGCGTTTCCTGACCCCACCAGTTGCGCCTCCGGCACCGGATTCCCGGCGGGATCGACGAAGCCGGTGTTCACGTAGTTGACGTATTCGATGATCACGTTGGTAGCGGTTATGGGCGACCCGCTCGTGGTTGTCACCTGCGTACCGTTGATCGACTTGGTCCAATCCGAGTTGGCCGGATTGTAGGTCCAGGTATCGGTCACCGCACCGGAGATCTCGATCGTGAACGAGGTTGCACTCTTGGAGACACCCGCGGGCTCGCTGGTCCCGGGCTTGTCGTAGGCAAAGAGGGCGTGGGGGGTTGAACCCCGGCCACCGGCGGCCTTGTAAAGGGCGGCGGTGGAGCTGTAGAGGTTGTGAGGCGCCGGACGGCTGTAGTCGCGATAGTAGGCCGAACCCGCCAGGTTCGCTCCCACGTCGACCACGCCCGTGGCCTGAACGTCGGCGATGAAGGTGGGAATGCCCCCGGAATAGGCGATCAGCCCACCCGTCTGGGCGGCGAGAGCGGCGTCGGTGCCACGGATGGAGCGGATCGGCCCCACTTTGGCCGCGTCCTGGGACTGGAAGACGACCATGTAACGGGTGAGCCCGCCTTCGACCTGCTCCTCGTAGACCACGTCAGCGTGATCGATTCCCGACTGCGGCCAGGCCTGGGGGGCGTTGTCGATCTTGACCATCAGCGGAGGCCGGTTGGGATTCGGCCCGCCCGGAACCTGGGGCAGGCCAGTGAGCGCGTAGGTCGGCGCCGCAGTCGTCGTGGTGGTGGAGGCCTTGGCGGTGGTGGTCGTCGTTGCCGCGGACTTGGACCCGCAAGCCGCCAGAAGTACGGCCGCGCCTACGGAGGCGGCAAAGAACTTGCCCTTGGAATGCAAACTCAGCTCCTTGGTCAGAACTCGGATATCTCTGTCAACCGCTCGGCGGTGACCACCTCGCGGAGCTCCGGGATGAACCAGAAGGGGCCGAACAGGCGCCGCTTCGGATCCGATGCAGGTTGAACCTTGATCTCCTCGGCCTTCTGCAGGAGCGAGATTAGCGCGGGAGGGAAGCGAGTGGCTGTCAGCGCACCTACATCCCCCGCTATGTCTCGACCGAGCATCGCCCGCGTGTAAACCGACGGCACCGCGCCGGGCCAGAAGCGCCCCACCACGCGGCGGAAGGAGCGGACCTTCGCCTCGAAACCGACCTCGCCCGAGCGGATCTTGACGAGCTCCCTCGCCAGAAGTGCCTCCAGCTCGAGCCGGGTGAGCAGCTCCAGGGCCCCGCTTGTGACCACCACCGCCCCGGTCCGGCCCGGCCCCTGCAAGGCCAGGGCATTCACCTGAGGCTCGTCGAGAAGGTATATTGCGGGCGGCTCGAGCCCGATCGTCGCCGAGATCCCCTCGACCAGGGACTCGGCGCGGGGCGCGCTATCGGCATCCAACGGCGTCAGGTCCAATAGGCGTGTCTCATCTCCGCCCGCCTGGCTGTATCCCACGAGGGCTATCACCAACGAGGCCACGAGGATCACTACACCGGCCACCCCGGCGACGGCGTCGGGAACCCCGACCGCGGCCAGGAGGACGCCGACGACCACGCCGAGTACGACCCCGGCGACACCGCCGACTGCGGCGTAGTATGACACCACCTCCGCGGCGCCCTTCTTGGGATCGAATCCCTCTATTCCCCCCCACAGGGTGTATGTGCTCTGCTTGGCCACGTGCTCCACTCTCAGGCCGAGAGTGCCTCCTCGAAGGCGCTCAAATACATCTTGGCAAGGCCCTCCATCGAGAACTCCGCGGCACGCACGCTGCCGTTGGCCACCAGGCGCTCGGAAAGCGCCCGGTCCGAGAGTACCAAGTCGATACTCCGCGCGAGGCGGCGATGATCGCCCGGAGGCACAAGGAGCGCCTCCTTCGCGTCGCGGGCCACGTCCCGATAGCCGGGAATGTCCGATGCGATTATCGCCGTGGAGGCTGCCATAGCCTCCAGCAGCACCACCCCGAAGGACTCGCCATAGAGGCTAGGCGCAACATAGACGTCGGCCGCACGCAGCCGGAGCGCCACCTCCGAGTCCGAGATCCGCCCCAGCCAGTTCACGTTCTTGAGGCCCGCATAACGCCTGTGCAGCTCAGGCGACTGGGGTCCGTCCCCCGCAATCCAGAACTGCACATCGCTCTCGACGAAGGGAACCGCCTCCAGGAGGACCTCCAGCCCCTTGCGGTGCTCATGACGCCCTAGGAAGAGCACCGACCGGCCGCTCTTGGGCCAGGAAGGCTCCTCGGCGAAACGGCGTAGATCCACTCCGTTCCCCACCACCCGGTATTGGCCTCCCACCACGCGCGACGCCGTGCGTGCGGCGTCCTCGGAGACGGCAAAGCGAAGCGCGAGGCGATCGGCAAGGGGGCGCAGCAGCCTCCCCCAGGCCAGGTAAGGCAGCGACACGCCCTGGCGGTGGAACGTACCCACCACGGGCACGCGCACCGAGGCCAGAGTGACCAGTGCAGGCCCGGGCGCGAGAGGCTCGTGCAGGTGCACCAGGTCGAACTTCGCGCGGCGCAGTTCCCGGCGGAGCGCGGCCAGCGTCGTGGTTCTAAGGCCGGTGGGCGCGACGGAGCCGTTGGCACGCAACCGCAACGAGGGACCGAGGCAGATCATCTCGTACGGAGGCTTGACGTCATCACAGGGAGCGAGAAGCTCGACCTCGTGGCCGAGGCGCCGCATCTCCTCCGTGAGCCCCACCACCTGGCTCTGCACGCCACCCGGGTAGCCGAGGCTGTATGGACACACGACCGCGATCTTCACGTTCTACAGGCTAAAAGAGCCGCACCTGCTTGCGGTCGCCGGAGGTGTGCGATGGTCGGTCCTGCCTGGTTTGTACGTATATTTCGATCTATAATCTCCGAAGGCTTTCGTTTGCCGCCATGCGGCGACGGGCCTTGCGGGCCAGGTGGGTGGACGTCGGCCGGCGAGGCTGGGGCACGGGCCGAACGTACACGAGATTGGCCCTTCCGTTGAAGGACTCTCCGCAACCCGTGCCGCCTGAACAACGGACCGAAGGACGGAGGAGATGGCGGTAGAGCCAATGCAACGACACGGCGTCCAACGGCTGCTGGCCGAACCGCGCAGGCCCGAGGCGATCAGCAAGCTTCCATACGCGCACTGGCTGGTGGTCGGGACCGTTTGTGTCGGCGCCTTCATGGGCCAGCTGGACGCGAGCATCGTCACCCAGGCCTTCCCCATCCTGCAGAAGGACTTCCACACCTCCGTCGCGGCCGTGCAATGGGTAGGTCTGGCCTATCTCCTCGTACTGATCAGCCTGCTGGCCGCGGTGGGCCGCATCGCCGACATGATCGGTCGCAAGCTTCTCTACACCTACGGATTTCTGATCTTCATCATCGGCTCCGCACTCTCCGGATTCGCCCCTTCGCTCGGGTTCCTGGTAGCAGCGCGAATCCTTCAGGGCGTCGGCGCGGCCATGCTCCAGGCGAACAGCGTGGCAATCATCGTGGCGGCGACCCCCAAGAACAAGCTCGGTACCGCCATCGGTATCCAGGGCGCGGCTCAGGCGCTTGGGCTGGCCATCGGCCCCGCGGTGGGAGGCCTGCTGATGGCCATCGGAGGCTGGCAGCTAATCTTCTTCGTGAACGTCCCGGCGGGTCTGATCGGAACGCTGCTCGGCTGGTTCCTTATCCCCCGCTCCCAGCATCTCTCCGAGCGCGTCTCGTTCGACTGGGCGGGCCTGGCGCTCTTCGTCCCCTCGGTCACGGCGCTGCTGCTGGCCGTCTCGGAGGGGAACCATATGGGATGGCTCTCCCCCGCCATCCTCGGCCTTTTCGCCCTCTTCGTGATCGGTGGCACGGTCTTTATACTGCGACAGCGCAAGATACCCAACCCCATGATCGACCTCGACCTCTTCAAGAGGGCCGCCTTCACGGTTGGCATCGTCACCGGCCTCATCTGCTACATGGTCCTCTTCGGTGTGCTGTTCGTGGTCCCGTTCCTGCTCGTCAACTCGCTCAACGTGCCGGTCGCAAGATCGGGGCTCGAGTTGATGGTGATGCCGGCGGGCCTGGGTCTGGTCGCCCCCTTCGCGGGCCGCATCGCGGACCGTGTCGGAGCCCGCTCTCTAACGGTGATCGGGATGCTGGTCACGGCGGCGATGCTCAGCGTGCTCGCCCTGAGCCATTCGAACGTCACGCTGTTCCTGTTGGAACTGGCCCTGGTCGGCGCGGGCCTAGGGCTGTTCACCGCCCCCAACAACGCCTCCGTCATGGGAGCATCGCCTCCGCACAAGTCCGGCCTGGCAAGCGGCGTGCTGAACATGGCCAGAGGAATGGGCACCTCGCTCGGCCTGGCGCTGACCGGACTGGTCTTCGACACCGTGGTGGGTTCAGGGCTTCACGTGAGCGCCACCGTCGCACGCGGCTTCAACACCTCGGTCATCTTCCTGGCGATTATGGCCCTGATCGGCGCCATTCTGACCTTCTTCCGCGGCAACACGCCCCTCAACCTCGATCCGGTGCTGTCGGCCGAATAGAGTCCGGCGGACCCTCAGAAGAGCGGCTGGAAGACGTGCCACTGCTCGGGAGCTTGCCTGATGAGCAGCTCGAAACTGTGAGCGATCTCCTGGGTGAGCCGCTTCGCATCCTCGCGTATCCGTCCGCGAGGACCGACCTCGAGCTCGCCCATGATGCGCAGAAGGTGGCCACCTCGCGGCTCGAAGTACGCCGCGGTGGGCAGTATCGGAGCTCCGGTCCGCAGGGCGAGGATGGCGGGTCCCATCGGGAACTCCACGGCCTTGCCGAAGAACTCCACCTCGACACTCGCGGCGTCGATGCTTCGATCAGCAACCAGTGCCACGACTTCGTTGCGTCTTAGAGCCGCGACGAGCTTGGGCATCGGGTCGTCGTCGTGAGGTATGACGGTCACTCCGAACTCCGCACGCCGGGCCACGAACCAGTCGAATAGCTCCGGGGGCTTCAGCCGCTCCGCGACAGCCGTCACCTTGTAGCGCCGATGATCCACCCATGCGGCGGCGAAGTCCCAGTTGCCCATGTGAGGCGCGACCACTATCGCCCCTTTGCCGCCGGCGAGCGCCTTGTCGAGGTTCTCCAGGCCCTCGGCACGGCCGCGGGCGGCCAAGGCGGCACCGCTCCCGTAACCGATCTTGAATGCTTCGAACCAGTACTGGGCATAGGAGGCGAAAGCGCGCTGCACCGCCAACTCCAGGTGCGAATTTGGCCCGTCCACCACCGGCTCCAGGTTCTTGCGCACCACTGAGCGGCGCTTGGGGCTCGAGGCGTAAGCAACGCCGCCGGCGACCAGGCCGACAAGGGGTGCAAGGTCGAAGGGAACCAGCGATGCGGCCATCGATGCGCCGACGTAGCCTAAGTAGGCGGTCTTCGCCCTCAGGCGGCTAATCGGGTCTTTGGGCATGGCAAAGTCTCTGAGGTGGCCTCAAGGGTACGTTCGAAGCTTTCAATCAGCCTACGAACGAGGCGAGAACCAGCTTCTGGAGGCCGAGCGCTCGCGAAGCCGGCGGGTCCGCTGCTCGCTCGGCGCCCCGTCGCGATAGCGGTATCTGCGCAGCCGCTCGCCGAGAACCGACTGCTCTCCTCTGGTGCGCCGTGGGCGGTAGTTCTGACGCGCCCGCAGCCTGAGCCGCGAGTCACCGCCGGTGGCCTGGGTCCACACCTTGACGAAGCGCTGCACCACGGTGAGCGCGGAGAGGACGAAGACGACCCACAGCATCGGCACCAGCAGTGGATAGATCAGGATGCCCGCGGCCATCAGCACGACTCGCTCGGCGCGCTCCATGATTCCGCCCTTGGCGGAGAATCCCAGCGACTCCGCTTTGGCGCGCTGGTAGGAGATCAGCGACGCAGCGCCGTAGATGCCCATGGGCAGCATGGCAAGCACGGTGTGGCCACGCTGCAAGAGGTAGAAAGCCAGCCCGACGCTCAGCATCAGGTCGCTGAAGCGATCCGACACCGAGTCGAAGAACGCACCGCGTGCGGAGGAGGTCCCGCGCACCTTGGCCACCGGCCCGTCCAGAAGATCCGGCAAGGCCGAAAGCAGCAGGGCGAAGAATCCGAGCAGCAGGTGCCCGGTCCCGATCAGGAGGGCGGTGACTGCCGCCATCGCCAGCCCGGTGAGGGTGAGCATATCGGCGGTCACTCCGGCGTTGGCCAACGCACGGCCGAGGGGCTGGGTTCGCCGGTCAACGTGTGACCGCAAATTCCCATCAAACAAGTCGAATCTCCAATTCCAATGCCGGCGCAACTCCACGCAGCCTGGCATTTTCTCCTGAGTTCTCCTGCCAATGCTAACCGCTGGGCACCGCGACCGGGCGGGAAGCGGCCTCCTTGCGTCCTCAATGTTGCCAAAGTCCCTATTAGCCAATTTTGCGCACCCCCTGCATTTGATAGTTTCACTCATGGAGTGCCCGGCGCTCGCCGGGCTCGTATAGGCCCCTGCGGGGTGCCTGGTCAGGAGGTGGTGGATTTGAGCGCGATCCCTACTGAAAGAATCCGTAACGTCGCCGTGGTCGGCCAGACCGGCTCCGGGAAGACGTCTCTGGTGGAAGCAATCCATCACTACGCGAACAAGACGGCCCGTATGGGCCGGATCGAGGACGGGAACACGGTCTCGGACTTCGAGCCCGAGGAGATCAAGCATCGCCACTCGATCTCGCTCTCCATGGTCTCCCTCGACCATCGCGGCCACAAGATCAACCTCCTTGACACCCCTGGTGTGCTGGACTTTGCCGGGGAGGTTCATGCGGCCCTGCACGCCTCGGACCTCGCACTGTTCGTGGTTCCCGCAAGCGAGCCCGTCAGTCACGACACGGTGCGCATCTGGCAACTTGCCGCCAAGATGGGCAAGCCGCGCATGTTCTTCGTGAACAAGCTCGACAAGGAACGCGCGGACTTCGAGGCGACCATCGATCGCCTGGCCGAGCTATTCGGGCAGGGTCTGGCCCCCATCGAAATGCCCCTGGGCCAGGCCGATGCGCTCAAAGGCGTGATCGACCTCTTCTCCGAGACGGCGACCATCTACTCCGACGGAGCGGCGAGCGAGGCGCCACTCCCCGAGGACGTCGCCGTCGGCGAGCACAAGGCCCACGATCTGCTGATCGAGGGAATTGTGGTGGCCGACGAGGACATGATGGCCGCCTACCTCGACGGCGAGGTTCCCGAGAAATCCGCCCTCGAGGCGATAATGGCCCAAGGTGTTCACGACTCCGTGGTCTACCCTGTGGTGGTCGGCTCGGCGGTGCGCGAGGTGGGTGTCGACCGGCTTCTCGACTTCCTGTGCGAGATCGCGCCGCCCCCCGAGGGCGACACAGACAGCCCGGTCGTGCGCACCCTGACCTTCAAGACCATCGCCGATCCGTTCCTCGGGAGGGTGAACCTGATGAAGGTGCTCTCCGGCAAGCTCGCCGCCGACGCGGAGCTCACCAACGCGCGCACCAAGACCGGCGAACGCCTGCACTCACTCTTCTCGCTCTCCGGAAAGGAGCACAACACCCAGGGGGAGGCCGCTTGCGGGGACATCATCGCGGTGGCCAAGCTGGTCAGTGTCCGCACCGGCGACGTTCTCAGCTCGGACAAGGCGGAACCCGAGCCCGACGGACTCGGGTTCGAGGTTCCCATGCTCAGGGTGCAGGTGATCCCCGCGGCCAAGGGCCAGGAGGAAAAGCTTGCGCTCGCGCTCTCCAAACTCAACGAGGAGGAGCCCACCCTGCGCATCGGGCGCGATGCCCGCACCCACAACTTGATCCTCTCGGGCCTTGGCGAGCTGCAGATCACCACCGCACTCGAGAAGCTGGAGCGTCGGTATCAGCTGAACGCCACCCTGGCTCCCTGCGAGGTGGAATACCTGGAGACCCTGGCCGGACCTTCGCAGGTTGAGGGGAAGTACAAGAAGCAGACCGGCGGCCATGGCCAATTCGGCGTGGCGCGCCTGCGCTTCGCGCCCCTGCCGCGAGGCGCCGGCATCGAGTTCCACGACGAGATCGTCGGTGGCGCAATTCCCAGGCAGTTCATCCCGGCGGTGGAGAAGGGTCTCCTGGAGGCCGCGGAGCACGGCGGGATGCACGGGTACCCAGTGGTCGACTTCGAGGCCCATCTCTACGACGGCGCCTACCACAGCGTCGACTCCTCGGAGATGTCCTTCAAGATGGCCGGCAGCCTGGCCCTGAGGGAGGCCATCACCAAGACCTCGACCGTGGTTCTCGAGCCGGTGATGGAGCTGGCGGTGACCGTGCCGGCGCGCCTGCAGGGCGATGTCCTGGGGGACCTGAGCTCGCGGCGGGCCAAGGTCACCGGGACCGAGATAGATGAGAAGGCCGGGTCGGTGACCATCGTGGCCATGGTGCCGGCGAACGAGGTCGCCTCCTACGCCTCCGAGCTGCGGTCCATCACCGCGGGCCAGGGGAGCTATGAGGCTACCTATGACCATCACGAGCCGCTGCCCAAGGCTCTCTATAACCGCCTTGCCCCGCCGGCGGAAAAGGAGAAGTGAAATCGTACCTAGAGCCGCCCCTTCCGGGCGGCTCTAGGCGAAAAGCCCCTTGAGACGGGCGTGCGTGGCCGACAGGGACTCGGGCAGGACTCGCATCGATGCCACCGCGGTCATGAAGTTGGTGTCGCCGAGCCATCTCGGAACCACGTGGAAGTGCAGGTGGTCGTCGAAGGCCGCCCCTCCGGCCCTTCCCAGGTTGGCCCCTATGTTGAAGCCCTCCGGGTCGTAGGCGCTGCGCAGCGCCTGAGTACAGACGCGGAGCAGGTCCGTCGTCTCGCGGTAGACCTCGCCCGCAAGTTCGAGCACATCCCCGGCATGCTCATAGGGCACCACCATCATGTGCCCGGGCGCATACGGGTAGGCGTTCAGGACCACATAACTGTACCTGCCGCGGTGCAGCACGAAGGTGTCGTCGCTCTCGTCGGCGCCGAGCGCGCAAAGGACGCAGGACTCCACCTTGCGGCCGCCGTCGGTCTCCTCGATGAAAGAGCGGCGCCAGCCGGCCCAGAGCTGGTCAATCACCGGGGACCTCCAGCGGGGTGGGCGCGAGCTCTGCCGAAAGGCGATCAACAAAGGCGTCCAGGGCGACGTCGGTGTCGGGACGATCCGCTCCCCGCGAATTGACCCCTACGGTGCCGGCCGCCATGTCGCGGTCCCCCACCACCAGCACATAGGGAATCTTTTCCATCTTGAGCCGGCGGATCCGGGCCCCCAGAGGCTCATTGGAGGGAGCCATCGAGACGCGGGCCCCGAGCGCCCGAAGCCTGGTGGCCACCTGCTCCGCATAGCCCTCGTTGGCCTCCTTGACCGGGGCGATGGCCACCTGGGTCGGCGATAGCCAAGTCGGAAGTGCCCCGGCATAATGCTCGAGAAGGATCGCGAAGAAGCGCTCCACCGAGCCGAAAAGTGCGCGATGGACCATGTAGGGCCGACGGCGCTGGTTATCGGCGTCCACGAACTCGAGGTCGAATAGCTGAGGCAGCTGAAGGTCGACCTGGAGGGTCGAGACCTGCCAGCGGCGGCCGATGGCATCCCTCAGATGGACGTCGATCTTGGGAGCGTAGAAAGCTCCCTCGCCCTCGGCTCGCACATAGCGGATCCCCGAGACCTTCAGCGCGTGCTCGAGGGCCTCGGTGGCGAGTTCCCAATCCTCCTCCGCGCCGACCGACTTCTCGGGCCTGGTGGCCAGCTCCGCCTCGAAGTCGCTGAGCCCGAACGCCCTCAACATAGATATCACGAAGCCGAGTAGCCTGGCCAGCTCCGCCGGGAGCTGGCTGGGGGCGACGAAGATGTGCGAGTCATCCTGGGTGAGCCCGCGCACCCTGGCCAGCCCGTGCAGCACTCCGCTCCGCTCGAAGCGGTAGACGGTGCCGAGCTCGAAAAGGCGCATGGGAAGCTCGCGGTAACTGCGCTGGTGCGAGCGGTAGATGAGGATGTGCATGGGGCAGTTCATCGGCTTGGGATAGTAGGTCGCACCCTCCATCTCCATGGGCGGGTACATGTTGTCCTTGTACCACCCCAGGTGCCCCGAGGTCTCGTAGAGAGTCGACTTTGCGATGTGCGGGGTCCAGGCGAGCTGGTACCCGTTCGCCAGGTGAGACCGCATCGAGAAGTCCTCCATCAGGTGCCTGACAAGCGCCCCCTTTGGGTGGAAGACGGGAAGGCCGCCGCCGATCTCGGGCGGGAAATGGAAGAGATCCAGGTCGGAGCCCAACTTGCGATGATCGCGCTTTTCGGCCTCTTCGAGACGGTGCAGGTAGTCGTCGAGGGCCTCCTGGCTCTCCCAGGCGGTGCCGTAGACGCGCTGCAGCTGATCCCGCTTCTCGTCTCCGCGCCAATAAGCCCCCGCAACCCTCATCAGCTTGAAGGCGCCCAGCCTGGCCGTGGAGGGGACGTGCGGGCCCCTGCAGAGATCTACGAAACCCGCGGTGTTGCGATATGCGGAGACCCCGCCCGCCGAGACGCCTTCGGATTCGTCCTCACTCTCGCCCTGGGCACGCACCCCCTGGATGATCTCCAGCTTGTAGGGCTGATCGGCGAAGAGCGCGAGGCCCTCGTCGATGGTGTGCTCTTCCCGCACGAATGGCTGGTCGGATGCGACGATCTCGCGCATCTTCTCCTCGATGCGCACCAGATCCTCTTCGCTGAACCGCTCGGCGCCCGGAAGCCGGAAGTCGTAGTAAAAGCCGTCGG
>JAKAEN010000271.1 GCA_021818355.1 Actinomycetes bacterium
GCCCGGAATTGTTACGAGTCGAAAAATGGAAGAGCGTGTAGAGCGGGCAGAAGCCGATCGCGCCCGTCACAAGCAAGATCACGGCGACGATCCCCAGGATTATCCCGCCGACGGTCGACAGGCCCACGGCAATCGCCAGGACGGCGGCCACCAGCCCCACTATCACCCTGATCACCCGGTCGGCGGTGCCTTCGTTCATCCTCATTTTGCTTCCTTTCCATTCGAGCTTTCGTTCTGCCCACTAAGACGCACAAGGGTGTAGGAAGGATGCAAAAAAGTGCGGGCCCCCGGAGCCTCTCCTCCCGGAGCCCCCGATGTGCCGGGACGGTAGGCTCTAATAGCTCAGGGTCCGGGGCGGGCCGCAAGGGCGCGCCCGCGACAAGGCGGAGTTTCGATGCATACGGCGCGGTCATCCAAGGTTCTGGTTCTGGATTTCGGGGCCCAGTACGCGCAGCTCATCGCGCGCCGCATCCGCGAGCATCACGTCTTCTCCGAGATCGTCGCCCACGACATCTCCGCCGAGCGCATCCGAGAGATCAATCCGCGGGCCATCGTTCTCTCCGGCGGCCCCAAGAGCGTCAACGTCGAGGGCGCGCCCCGTGTCGATCCGGCCATATACGAGCTGGGGATCCCGGTCCTGGGCATTTGCTATGGCGCCCAGCTGGTCGCCTCTGACCTCGGTGGCGAGGTGTCCCGCCGCCCGAGTGGCGAGTACGGCAGGGTCGAGTTCACCTTGGCGGAGGAGGGCGATCTCGCCGTGGGGGTCCCGGAGACTTCCCCCGTGTGGATGAGCCACTTCGACGCGGTCACCGCGCTGCCCGAGGGCTTCCGCCTGCTCGGCTCGACCCCCGACGCCCCATGCGCGGCCTTCGAGGACCCCGAGCGACGGATATATGCCACCCAGTTCCATCCCGAGGTCGAGCACACCGCTCAGGGGTGGAAGTTCTTCGAGAACTTCCTGCACCGCGTTGCCAAAGCCGAGCCGATCTGGACCAACTTCTCCATCATCGAGGAGGCCATCGATTCGATCCGCCGGCAGGTGGGTGAGGCCGAGGTGATCTGCGCCCTCTCCGGAGGAGTCGACTCCTCCGTCGCCGCCGCGCTGGTGCACCGGGCCATCGGCGACCAGCTCCACTGTGTCTTCGTCGACACCGGCCTGATGCGTGCCGGTGAGGCCGAGACGGTGGAGAAGACCTTCACCGACCAGTTCGGGATCGATCTGCTCTCCATCGACGCCTCTGAGCGCTTCTTCTCGAAGCTGGCCGGAGTCACCGATCCCGAGGCCAAGCGCAAGATCATCGGGGAGAACTTCATCCGCATCTTCGAGGAGGCGGCCGCCAAGTACGAGAACGCCAAGTTCCTGGTGCAAGGGACCCTGTATCCGGACGTGATCGAGTCGGGAACCAAGACCGCCGCGCGCATCAAGTCCCACCACAACGTGGGCGGGCTTCCCGAGGACATGGATTTCGAGCTGGTGGAGCCTCTGCGTGAGCTCTTCAAAGACGAGGTCCGTGCCGTTGGCGAGGAGCTGGGCCTGCCCGAGGAGATCGTCTGGCGCCAGCCCTTCCCCGGCCCCGGCCTCGCCGTGCGGGTCGTCGGCGAAGTCACCCCGGACAAGGTCTCCATCGTGCGGGCGGCGGACAGGATCGTCGCCGACGAGGTCACCAAAGCCGCTTTCGACAAGCGTGCGCTGTGGCAGAGCTTCGCGGTGCTGGCCGACATCCGCTCGGTCGGCGTGATGGGGGACGAGCGTTCCTATGCCTACCCGATCATCCTGCGCGCGGTCGAATCCTCCGACGCCATGACCGCCGACTGGGCCAAGCTCCCCTACGACCTTCTAGAGCGCATCTCGTCGCGAATCGTCGCCGAGGTGCCGGGAGTGAACCGGGTCGTCTACGACATCACCTCCAAGCCCCCTGCAACCATCGAATGGGAGTAGGCCTTGATCCCTGGAGGGAGCCGGAGATGAACCACCCGGGAGTGCCGGACGAGCTCACGGAGGGGCTCAATCCCGAGCAGCTTCGAGCCGTCACGCACACCTCCGGCCCGATGCTGGTGGTGGCGGGCGCGGGCTCGGGCAAGACCAGGGTGCTCACCCGGCGCATCGCCTATCTGATAGCCAGTGGCGTGGCGCCGTCTTCGATCCTGGCCATTACCTTCACCAACAAGGCCGCTGCGGAGATGAAATCCCGCGTTGCCGAGCTGGTGGGACCCACCGCCTCGACCATGTGGGTCTCCACCTTTCACTCCGCATGCGTGCGCATCCTGCGGGCCCACGCAGAGGCGCTCGGCTACCGTAAGAGCTTCGCCATCTACGACCAGTCCGACTCCGAGAAGCTGGTTTCGCTGATCGCCGGCGAGTTGGGCATCGACCCCAAGCGCATAAAGAGTTCCTCCATCGCCGGGGCCATCTCCGCAGCCAAGGCCGAGCTGCGCGGAC
Organism: Actinomycetes bacterium; assembly: GCA_021818355.1. Classification (GTDB taxonomy): domain Bacteria; phylum Actinomycetota; class Acidimicrobiia; order Acidimicrobiales; family Acidimicrobiaceae; genus Acidithrix. Next base: position 2,441 of record JAKAEN010000271.1, read on the forward strand.
CTGACGAGATGATGGCCGACGCGCGCCACATCGTGGAGCGCAAGGTGGCCGAGGTCTACAAGATCTACCAGGAACGTCTGCGGGCGGCGAACGCCATGGACTTCGACGACCTGATCGCCAGGACCGTCGAGTTGTTCCGTACCGCCCCCGCCGTCCTGGAGCACTACCAGCGCCGCTTCACCCATCTGCTCGTCGACGAGTACCAGGACACCAACAAGGCCCAGAACGCTCTGGTGTTGCTGCTCGGGGAGGCGGAGCGCAACGTCTTCGTGGTGGGCGACTCGGACCAGAGCGTCTACGGCTTCCGCGGCGCGGACATCCGCAACATCCTCGACTTCGAAAAGGCCTTTGCGGACACCGAGGTGATCAAGCTCGAGCAGAACTACCGCTCGACCCAGAACATCCTCTCCGCCGCCAACGCCCTCATCGGAAACAACACGATGCGCGAGCCAAAGCGCCTCTGGAGCGACTTGGGCGCGGGCGAGCGGATCCGCATCTTCGTCGCCGACGATGAGCGGGAAGAGGCCAACTTCGTCGCCGGCCAGATCTATCAGGAGAAGGTGGACTCCTCCCGGCGCTTCGCCGACTTCGCCGTCTTCTACCGGGTCAACTCGCACTCCCGGTCGCTGGAGGAGGCCCTGATCCGCAGGGGCATTCCTTATCGCGTGGTGGGTGGCACGCGCTTCTACGACCGGCGCGAGATCAAAGACGCCATGAGCTATATGCGCCTGATCCTGAATCCCAGCGACGAGGTCGCTTTGCGCAGGGTGGTGAACGTGCCCAAGCGTGGGGTCGGCGACCAGAGCTTCGCCAAGGTGGTCACCTACGCGGCCGACGCGGGGGTCAATCTCTACGACGCTTTGTTGCGTCCCGCCGAAGCGGGCGTCTCCGGCCGGGCCGCCTCAGGCATCGCGGAGTTTGTCTCCGTCCTTGACCGCCTTCGCGAAGCCCACTTGGAGCGGACTCCGCCCAAGGAGCTGATCGAGCTGATGCTTGAGGAGAGTGGCTACCGGGCGGAGCTGGATGCCGACACCACCGTGGAAGGCCTGTCCCGGATCGACAACCTCAACGAGTTGATATCGGTCGCCTCCGCGCACGAGACCCTCGAGGAGTTTCTGGACGCCTCCGCGCTGGTCAGTCAAGCTGACTCCATCACTGGCGACGACGCCGTCACCTTGATGACGG
>JAKAEN010000272.1 GCA_021818355.1 Actinomycetes bacterium
CGCGCGAACGCCCCTGCGCGCTCAGGGTCCTGCTGACCACGAACTCCTCGCCGTCGAGGACGAAGCGGGCTTCGACGACGGCCTGGGACGCCCCCTCGCGAATCAGGCGCGGGTCGGTCCGTGCGCCAAGAGCCATCTGCAGCGCACCGACCAGCATCGTCTTTCCGGCCCCGGTCTCCCCGGTGATCACGGTCATCCCCTCGCCCAGGCCGAGCTCAGCCCGTTCGATAACGCCAAGGTTCTCTACGATTAGCTCTTCGAGCATCTCTCTCCAGCAAGGGGACGGCGTTGGGAATTGCGGCCGCCCTGGGGCGGGGGCGGCAACCGGCGCTTAGTTCAAAGCTCTCCCATATCCTTGTTGGCCAAGCCGAACTTCGCCTTCAGGATGGAGCGGAAGTCGCGCTCCTCGAACTTTACCAGCCTGGCGTTCAAGGCCGAGGCGCGGCAGACGATGGACTCGCCCACCTTGAGCACCTCGCGGTTCACTCCGTCGACCATCAAGGTGGCGTCCTGGCCCCCCAGCACCCTTATCTCGACCTCCTCGTCCGGCTCGAGCACCATGGCGCGGTCGAAGAGCATGTGCGGAGATACCGGGGTGAGGACCATGGCGGACATGCGCGGCGAGACAACCGGGCCCCGGGCGGAAAAGGAGTATGCCGTTGACCCGGTGGGTGTGGAGACGATAATCCCGTCCGCCTCGTAGTCGAGGAAGGGTTCGCCCGCGATGGCGACTCCCAACTTGACCACGTTCCCTGAGTGGGACTTCTCCACCACCACCTCGTTGACGGCGAAGAAGCGCTCCGACCGGGGCGAACCGCCCAGGCGGCGCATCCGGATCTCGAGCGTGGTGCGCTCCTCGATCCGGTGGCGACCGGAGAGGAAGCGCTCGATGGCCACGAAGAGCTCGTCCGGCTCCACCTCGGTGAGATACCCCAGGTGGCCGAAGTTCACCCCGATCACCGGGGTCTGGTATAGCAGTGACAGCTCGAGCGCCCTGAGCATGGTCCCGTCACCGCCGAGCGCCACCACCACTTCCAGGCCGAGGCAGTCTTGCGGGGCGGCCAGCCGCGTGGACAGGTGGCCATGGGCCTCGCACCAGGATTCGAGCTTTTCGCGCGCGCTGATGGCCTCCTCGCGCCGAGGGTTGACGATTATTCCGATGCGGCTCACGCACGGATCCCTGATCGAGCTTGCAGCACCAATTGACCGCCTCGGAGTCGCCTTCGGCCATGACCCGCCGCGCGGTTCGCGCCGGACCGGCCCAATCCTAGCCTTCTGCGCGGGCCGCCTATCAAAGTGCGCCGGCCGAGGCGCGCTCCACGGCCCGGGCCACCATCTCCTCGGGCTCGGGAGCATCCTTCGGTGTGCCGGTGGCGCCGAAGCGGCCCAGAACGAAGAACTCCTGATTGCCGCTGGCACCGCGCATCCGCGATGGAACCACCGCCTCGATGCGGGCACCCAAGCCGAGGAAGGCGCCGATCACCGAATGCAGCGCTCCCGTCCACGCCGAGGGGTCGCGCACGACGCCGCGGCCTTTGGAGGCAACCTTGCGATCCACCTCGAACTGCGGCTTCACGAGCAGCAGGAATGCCCCTTGCCCCTCGAGCAGCTCGCGGGCCACCACCTCCGCGAGAAGCGTGAGAGAAATGAAGCTCAGATCCCCCACTACCAGGTCAAGGTGGCCGAGGTCCGCCTCCCCGCGGCGCAGGTGCCTGGCGTTCACGCCCTCGAGCAGGCGCACCCGCGGATCCCTCGCGACGCGTTCGGACATCTGTTGCCGCCCGACGTCGATGGCCAGCACTGACGCCACCCCGCGCTCCAGCAGGACCTGCGTGAAGCCTCCGGTGGACGAGCCGAGATCGCATGCCTGAAGCCCGGAGACATCGATCCCCAATTCGTCCAGGGCTCCAATGAGCTTGTAGGCGCCACGGCCAACGTAGGAGGCGCCCCCGGAGGCGACCAGTATGGCGTCGGCGCGCTTGACCTGCCGCGCGCCCTTTTCGGCAACCGCGCCGTTGACGCGCACACTCCCCTCGGCAATGAGGCGTTCGGCCTCCTCGCGGCTGCGGGCCAGGCCGCGATCGACCAGCGCCTTGTCCAGGCGAGAAGATGCCGGGGCACGGCTCATCGGGCCATGCCCCCGATTGGAGACCTGACGCTCACGCTCTTGTGGAGCGACGCGGTGCCGTGACTCAGCCGGCCTCCGGCTCGCCGCCGTTCGCCGGCTTGCTACGCGGACGGCGCGCAGCCGGGCGCCTGGTGGCGGCGGGCTTGGGCTTGGGGGCGGGCTTTGCTGCTTCGGGCGCTGCCTCCGGCGCGGGAGCCTCAGCCGCGGGAGGCTCCGCCGGCTCGGCGGGGGGCTCCTCCTTGGGGGCGGCGCCGGGTTTGGCCACCACCACCAGCCGGGCGACAGCCTCGGAGAGCTTCACCACGTCGTTGCGAAGTTCTTCGCGAAGTGAGGCGAGCGAGGCGATGTCGGACTTCATCTGGTTCAAGCTCTCGCTCACCTTGGCCAGGTCGTCGTGGCTGGCGAACTTGACGTTCTTGAACTGCTTGTCGACCTCACGCTTGACCGTGTCGACGATGTACTCGGTGCTCTTCTTGGAGCGCTTCATGATGTCGTCGAGCAGCTCTTGGGCTTGGGCACGCTGCACTTCGGTGAGGTGCACCAGGTCCCTCGCCACCTCCTCGACGCGCTCCGAGGTCAGCTTGGTGACCGTCTTCCCGGCGTCGACGAACTTCTTGTAGCGGTCTTTTTGGTCCTTGGTTGCCATTTCCCCAGCGTATCGGCAATTACGGGGCCCGTCAACGAAAGTCGCGGGTCATTGGTCACAGCCGCCCGACGGCGAACGCACCCGGCTGTCACTGCCCGGGTGCAGCATGGTTTCAGTACCCTGGAGGCAATGGACGGAGGCCGGGAGAGTTTTGGAAGCGGATAGCGGCACCGGGATGGGCCGGCACGAGGAGGAGCGGCGCGAGGGCGCCACCCTGCGCGCCCACGCCTGGGCGGCCACCATGGCCGGCTGGGCCGACGGCGAGGGGCTGGTGCATGCTCACGCTTCGGCGGGAGGGGCCATCGCAACCGGGGTCGATTTCGACCGCCCCGCGCGCGAAGCGGCCCAGGAGTTGCTCAACCCCGCCGCGACACGGGCCGAGGGTGGCGGCGAGCGCGGGCGACCGGAGCCCGGCGATCCCCATCGGACCTGCTTCGAGAAGGACCGCGACCGGATAGTGCACTCCCCCGCCTTCAGGCGTCTGGCGGGCAAGACGCAGGTATTCGTATTTCCACGGGATCATCAGCGCACGCGGCTCACCCACGCGCTGGAGGTGGCCCAGGTGGCAAGATCCATCGCCAAACGGCTCCGCCTGAACGAGGAACTAACCGAGGCCATCGCCCTTGGCCACGACTGCGGTCATGGCCCCGGAGGCCATGCCAGCGAGGATGCGCTGGCGATATTCATGCCCGGAGGATACGATCACGCCACAATAGGCGCCGATCGGGTGCTCTCCCGGCTGAACCTTTGCGCCCAGACTCTGGACGGGGTGCGCAACCACTCCTGGAGCCGGCCCACGCCCGGGACTCCGGAAGGGATGGTTGTCTCCTGGGCGGACAGGATCGCCTAT
>JAKAEN010000029.1 GCA_021818355.1 Actinomycetes bacterium
CCCTTCCCGGTGGCCTCGATCCTCGGCCCGTCCGCGGGAGGTGGCTACTTCGCCCTCGGGCCGAACCTGCCTTCGGGCGCAACGGTGGCCATCAGCGGCACCATCAACTACGCCAGCATGAACACCGTCGACCTCGCCGCCTTCCCGACCGGCACCACTCTCGATGCCGCCACCGGCCAGGTGGCCGACTCCGCCGGGGGAACCTACGACTTCAGCGGGATCCTGGTCTTCAAGGGCTCGGCCCTGGGCCACACCACCTTCATCGGCCAGTCCAACGCCTTCGGCCTGACCTTCGACGGTTACGGCTCGGGCAACGCGCTCAGCTACGCGAGCTATGGGGCCTCCACCGGCCAGGGCGTGCTTATGGACCTGGTCAACAGCGAAGTCTGCGCACTCGGCGTCCTCAACTGCTCCGCCGCTTCCTCACAAGACCACTTCAGTGGAATCCAGAACTTCACCGGCTCGCCCTACGGCGACGTCTTCCTGATCGACCCGGTCTCCAGCGGGTCGAGCCTCTTCGGTGGAGGAGGATCCGACACTCTGGACCTGTCGCAGCTGGGGACGGGGTACTACGCCAACGTGAACCTGGGTGCCAGCTCCCTCGCAGTGCTGCTCGGCGGCACTCAGACGGCGACGGACAACATCTACGGGATCCAGAACCTCATCGACTCGGCCGCCGGTGGAGACACCGTAACCGGAGACGGCCTCACCTCGGTGATCACCTCGGTGGCCGGCTCCAACACCTACGTCGCCGGAACCGGCGGCCTGGTGCTCCTGGGTGCGGGGAGCGACACCCTCGACCTCACCCGCACGGGGGTGGCTTCTCTCAGCATCGATCTCTCCGACAGCGCGCCCCAGCTGGTCGGGTCGGCCTACTACCAGATCACGCCGGGGCTCGTCGACACGATCATCATGCCCACCACCTCCTCGAGCGCCTTCAACGTCGTGCACGGCGGTGCGGGGTCGACTCCTACCAATGTCGTGCTGACCGGGGGCAACAACGTCGTCGAGGACGGCAGCGCCGGCATCTCGGTCTCAGTGCAGAGCGGCAAACCCTTCGGGGTCAGCTATCAGATCGCGGGGCCGGGCAGCAGTACCCTCACCGGAACTTCGGGCACCGATTACTTCGTGCCCGCCTCGCCCTCCGGCTCCTATGTAACCATCAACCCTTCGAACTCCTCGTCGGAGATCCTGGACATGGGCGGAGCGCCGAACGCGGTCTACGTGAACATCTCGCTGACCTACGTCCTGCAGCTTCCAGCCCAGTACCAAAGCCCCTCGGGCTTCTCCAGCTCCGGCCTTCCCACGGTCGGCTCCAACACGGTCTCGGGGGGATGGGGCGGAAACGTCACCCTGAACCAGAGCACCACCGACAAGATCTCCGGAATCATAGGTTCCAACAACAACGACGTGCTGGTGGGATCGCAAGGGACCGTGACCGTCACCGCCGGCCTTGGTACCTCTCTGGTGGTCGGGCTCGGAGGAGGCGACACCCTGGTCGGCACTGGAGGCAACACCACCTTCGAGACCGGACCGGGCAACAACACGGTGCACGGCGGCAGCGGCTTCACCACCATCGACTTCTCGAACGGGTCGCTCTGCCCGCCCAGCCAGCCCAACCTGCCCTGTAACTACGTACCCGCAAGCGTGAACCTGCAGAACGGCTACGCCTCCAATGACGGGTATACGCTCAACGGCCAGCCCGGCACTGTCGCCATCGACGGCATCGTCAACGTGATCGGCTCCCAGGCCGCCTGCAACATCGCCCCGGGTGCGCAGGCCAGCTGCGACGTGCTGATCGGCGGATACCGGCCTGGGGTCCTGGAGATGGGCTACTGGCCGATAGCGGCGGGTGGCTTCTACGGAAATCAGCTGGTGCAATCGCTGGTGAACGAGATGAAGATCGGCCAGGCGGCCTTCTGTCAGATCTACATCTGCTTCTCGGCCAGCGCCTACATGGTGGGGGCGCCCAACGTGGCGACGGTGATGATCGGAGGCTCGGGCCCGAGCACCACCTTCTCCTCGAATGCCGCCGGGGACGTAGTGGTGGTGAACTCCATCAACGCCAGCATCTCGGTCGGCTCGGGCGCGATCAACGCCGTGGTCAACTCACAAGCCACTGCGGGCGTCTTCGGGACGTCGCCCACGCCGAGCAATCCGGCCCAGCCCATCGACATATGGGTCCCGAGCGCCTCCAACCTGATCGAGGGCTCGGGAGAGCTGGATCCGGCCGGCGATACGCAATTGAAGGTTTACCTGGTTTGAGTCCCCAGGCGCCGATGGCCCCAGGGGGCATGAGAACGGGAGTTGAGAGTTGTCGGTAGTTGCCGTCATTGATTCCGGGGAGGTTCAGGTGGATCCCGGCAAGAGTGCCGAGACCTCCGTGACCGTCTACAACACCGGAGAGATCGTCGAACAGTTCAACCTGTCGGCCGTAGGCGATGCCGCTCCCTGGATGACTTTCGATCCTCCAAGCGTCTCGCTCTTTCCCAACACCTCCTCCAAGGTCAAGATAACCTTCGCCCCGCCGCGGGATCCGAGCGTCAAGCCGGGCGAGACGCGCTTCGGGGCCATGGTTGTCCCGGTCAACTCTCCTGACAGCGCGGTCGTCGAGGAGGGGACGCTGCGGGTCGGCGCCTACAACGACATCAAGGTCGACCTGGCTCCCCAGTCGGTGAGCGGCAGGGTGCGCGCGAGGATGTCGCTGGCGGTGGACTCGCGAGGCAACACGCCCGCCAACGTCTCGGTCGTCACCCGCGACCCCAGCGATTCCCTGGCGTTCCTGGTGCGCCCGCGCACCATGGAGTTGACCCCCGGCAAGTCGCACTTCGTCAAGATCCGCATTCGGCCGCGCAAGAAGATATTCCGCGGGCAGCCGCGCCAGCACCGCTTCAAGGTGCAGGTCCTCCAAGAAGGAGCGGAGCCGGTCTCGGTCGACGGGCAGATGTCGCAGCGGCCGGTCTTCTCCCGGCTGGGGTTGGCGCTGCTGGCCATAGCCGCGGCGCTGGGAATTTGGTTCGCCCTCATCAAGCCGGCTGTCAAGAACGTCGCCGTCTCCGCCCTGGCCCCTTCGATCGCCGCACAGAACCAGGCCTCCAACGCCCTGAGCCAGAAGGTCTCCTCGGTCAACTCCGCCCTCTCCCAGGCGGCCTCGCAGGTTTCCACGGTCTCCTCCCAGGTGAAGGCGCTCTCCTCGACGACCAGCACCAGCTCCACCACCACGACCACGGCCCCTCCGCCCAAGTTCGTGAACGTGAACTTCAACGACACCTTGGAGACCATCGCCCAGCCCGGCTCCTCCAACTCGACGAGCTTCGTCCTCCCCGCGAGCAGCACCCTCTCGCTCACCGACCTGGTGGTGGAAAACCTGGCCGGCGGGGTCGGTTATGTGCGCATCGAGCAGTACGACTCCGCGAACTCCACGACGCGGCCGCTCTTCATCTTCGACCTTCTCTCCCTGACCAGCCAAAGCTTCAGCTTCAAGACACCGGCGGTTCTCAACCCGGGCGACAAGTTCATCCTGCAAGTGGAGTGTGGTCCCGATCAGACCGCGTGCGACGTCGCCACCTACTTTGCCGGAGTGATGAATCAGCCGGCCTCCTAACGTGCCGGGACCTTGGCCTTTCCGCGCCGCCGATTAGCCTGATAAAGCGTGTGTGGAATCATTGCAGTGACCGGGAAGCGCGCCTCCGTGGAGGTGCTTACCTCGGGGCTGCATCGCCTCGAATACCGCGGATACGACTCCGCCGGCGTGGTGGTGCACGACCGTGACGGCGGCTTCTCGCGCTATCGCGCCGCCGGCGGGACCAAGTCGTTGGCCACCCTGGACAAGGAGGCCTCGGCGCATGCGGGGGAGATCTACGCGGGCATAGGCCATACGCGCTGGGCGACTCACGGAGCACCGACGCTCTTCAACGCTCATCCGCACCTGGACTGCAGCGAGCGGGTGGCCATCGTCCACAACGGAATTGTCGAGAACTACCGCGAGTTGAAGGAGGAGCTGCTGGCAACAGGCCACGTCTTCTCCTCCGAGACCGACACCGAGGTCATCGCTCACTTGATAGAGGTCGAGCTCCGGGCGGGTGCGACGCTTACCCGGGCCGTGGCGTCCGTGGCCTCGCGGATGCGGGGGGCGATGTCCTTCGTCGTAACCGGAGTCGACCAGCCGGGGGTGCTGGTGGGCTTCAAGAGGATGGCTCCGATGGTGCTTGGCACCGACGGGGAGAGCTGGTTCCTGGCCTCCGACATACCCGCCATCCTCGACCGCGCCTCCGCCTTCTTCCACGTCGACGACGAGCACGTCGTGACGGTCGGCCCCGAAGGTGCGACCATGGCCGACCTTGCCGGGCAGACGGTGCCCTTGGTCGAGTTCAGCGTCAGCTGGACACTGGAGTCGGCGGAGCGCTCCGGCTTCGACGACTTCATGTCCAAGGAGATCTTCGAGCAGCCCGGCGCACTGCGCGACACCCTGGCCGGGCGTATGAACGCCGACGGCTCGCTGGCTCTGGACGTCACCTCCTTCGAGGCCGACGATCTTGCCCGGATCAACAAGGTCTTCATCGTCGCCTGCGGCACCTCTTATCACGCGGGCATGGTGGCCAAGTACGCCATCGAGCACTGGACCAAGTTGCCGGTGGAGCTCGATATCTCCTCGGAGTTCCGCTATCGGGATCCGGTGGTGGACGAGCGCACCCTGGTGGTGGCGGTCAGCCAGTCCGGCGAGACCCTCGACACCCTCGCGGCCCTACACGAGGCCAAGAACCTCGGCGCCCAGACCCTGGCCGTCTGCAATGTGGTCGGCTCCTCGATGGCCCGCCTGGCCGATGCCGTGCTCTACACCCGCGCCGGGCCCGAGGTGGGTGTGGCCGCGACCAAGACCCATACCGCCCAGATCGGCGCGCTGATGATGCTGGCTCTCGAGCTTGCCCGGGTGCGCGGCTACCTGTATCCCCAGGAGGTGGCCGAGCTCTACGGACAGCTGCAGGAGATTCCCGCCCACATGGACGAGGCGCTCAAGCTGTGGGACTCGCTGGCGGACCTGGCGCGCAAGCACGCGGGCATCTCCCGCTTCTACTTCATCGGCCGCCACGTCGGGTACCCGGTGGCGCTCGAGGGGGCCCTGAAGCTGAAGGAGATCTCCTACCTCCCGGCCGAGGGTTATCCGGCCGGCGAGCTGAAGCACGGCCCCATCGCCATGCTCGACGAGAACGCCGTCGTCTTCGTCATCGCCACTCGCACCCGCCTGCACGAGAAGCTTCTGGCCAACGTGGAGGAGGTTCGTGCCCGAGGCTCCGAGGTGGTGCTGATCGGCAATCCGGTGGACGCCGAGGTGGCCCGGGGCGGGGAGTCCTTCGTGGGCGTGCCCCAGGTGCACCCCCTCTTCGCGCCCATGATCGATGTCATCCCTCTGCAGATGTTCGCCTACCACATGGCGCGGGGAATGGGCTACGACGTCGATCGTCCGCGCAACCTTGCCAAGACGGTGACCGTCGAGTAGTCCCTCCCCCTGCCTTATGGGCGACCATCTCCCTGCTCCGTGACCTAGGCAAGGCGCTTAGGGACGAACTGCCCTAAGCCGGAGCGGCGCTCCGGGTATAGCTTCGCTAGGTGAGGCCGCCGAGGCGTGGCCTCAGGTGCAGGACCCTCATGGAGGTTGACCATGGATCTCTCGCAGTCGATGCACGTCCTTACTTGGGAGGTGACCAAGGCGTGCCAGCTGCATTGCCGCCATTGCAGGGCGCGGGCCATTCCGCATCGCAATGCGGGCGAGCTGAACGTCGAAGAGATTGGAGCGGTGCTGGATGACATGGCGGAGAAGCTCTCCTTCAAGCCCATCATCGTCTTCACCGGCGGGGACCCCTCCGAGCGCGAGGATCTCGACCAGATTCTCGAAGCCTCCATCTCGCGCGGCTTCATAACCTCGATCTCCCCCTCGGTCACCCCTCGCATAACCGACGACCTGGTTCACCACTGGGCGGAGATGGGAGTTAGGGCGATCTCGCTCTCGATCGACGGCCCCAATCCCCAGATCCACGACCGCTTCCGCGGGGTGAAGGGCACCTTCGAGCGCTCGCTGCAGGTCGCCCACGCTGTGGTGGAGTCGGGCATGTCGCTCCAGCTGAACACCTCGGTCGGCCGCTTCACCATCGAAGGGCTCGAGGAGATGGGCGAGCTTGCCAAGTCGCTCCAGGTTTCGAGCTGGGAGGTCTTCTTCGTCATCCCCATGGGCAGGGCCAACCTGAAGTCGAGCCTGGATGCGGAGGAGATCGAGCACGTGCTCGAGTATCTGGCCGATTACCAGGGCAAGGTCGGATTCCGGGTGACCGCCGTCGGAGCCCCCCACTACGTAAGGGTGCAGCACGAGGGTGGATACATGGGTGACCAGCCACCGCGCCAGATCGTCCGCGAGGCTCGTGGATTCGCCTTCATCGACCACCTCGGCGAGGTCTATCCCTCGGGCTATCTGCCCTTGTCGGGAGGGAACGTGCGGGAGCGTTCGATCGTGGACATCTATCGCCAGTCGGAACTCTTCACCTCGCTGCGCGATCCGGACCGCTTTGAGGGCGGCTGCGGTGCCTGCGACTATGCGGTCGCCTGCGGAGGCTCGAGGGCCCGTGCCTACGCGGTCTTCGGCGATCCCTTGGCCCCGGATCCCGGATGCATTCTCTCGGGTGCCGACCTCCCTGCGCTGAGCCAGGCGTGATTGTAAGGGGATGTCCCAAGGCGGGGGAGATGCGGCCTTGAGTTGTGGCGCGAACAGGATTAACGTGATTGCAGGAGTTCGTTTACCATTCCATGACTTTTCGCCTCTAACTTTGTCGAACGGGCTCGTGGAGGATATCGGCGAGCCCAAGGATCTCTTGTCCTGCTCGGAAGGAGGGCGCTGATGAACAGGCGGATGCTTTCGGCTCTCGGCCTAAGGTTCAGGTCTATGATCAGGCGCTCTGTGCAGCTTTGGCTTGGCGAAGCCCCACCCAGTGGAGCGCACGAGCGAGCTTCGGGGTGCCCGTTCGTCGACGATCTCGGGCTTCATTCACTGACCCATCGCTGATCCTCCGGGTGTGTTGCCGCCGGGCCGGCAGGCTATAGTATGTAGTTCACCCAAGGGTTAGCGAGTGCTCCCAGGGATTTCATCGCTCAAGAGGCGATTGATCCTGGTCGAGCCATGCTCAAGCTCCACTTTCTCTCGCCTCTCTCATTTTGGAGATGGAGTAAGAGGATGGGCTTCGGCTTGAAGAACGTGGAACGGCTGGGGATCGAGCAGGTGTCGCCCGACCAGCGCAAGGGGTCCCCTAAGCAGCTCTTCTTCCTATGGTGGTCGGCGAACATGGGCATGCCGCCGTTCCTGGTGGGGCTGCTGGGACCGATCCTCGGGCTGGGGTTGATCCCCTCCGTGATCGGCGTGCTGGTGGGCAATCTTCTCGCCTCCACCCTCCTGGCCTCGACCGCGGCCGTCTCGACCGGCTACGGCCTCGCCCAGATGCCCCTGGTGCGCAGGATCTTCGGCCGGCGAGGTAACTACCTCCCGGCTGCGATGAACGCGGTCTCCTCGCTGGGATGGTACATCGTCAACACGACGGTCGGCGGAGAGGCGATCTCCACCGTCACCCACCTGCCCTTGCTGCCCTCCTATGTGATCATGATCGCAGTCCAGCTGGGAATCGTCTACCTCGGCCACGACGTGATCCACCGCTTCGAAAAGGTGATGGCCTACTTCCAGGCGGCCATGTTCCTGGCGCTGACGGTCAGCGCGATCAGCCATCTGACCAGCGCCAAGCTAGGCGCGGCGGCGATCTCGGGCTTCAGCTATGGGCCGTTCCTGATCTTTCTCGCCGCTGTGGCCAGCTACTCCTTCAGCTGGGCTCCATACGCCTCCGACTACGGCCGCTACCTTCCGGCCGAAGCCGATCGCCGGCGCGTGTTCATCAACACCTTCGCGGGCTCCTTCCTGGCCTGCACCTGGACCGAGCTGGTCGGGGCCATGGCCGGGGCGCTGGGACTCGGCAACGACAGCACCATTGCGATCGTCAAGACGTTGATGGGCGGCTATGCGATCCTCGCCGAGCTGGCGATCATCGGCGGCACCGCGACAGCTAACGCCCTGAACTCCTACACCTCCACAATGTCGCTGCTCTCGCTCGACCTCCCCTTCCTGCGGCCCTACGCCGCGGCTGCGCTGGCAGCGGTCGGTGGCGTACTCGCCTACGCCTCCTCCTCCAATCTGCTCACCCTCTACAACAACTTCCTGCTGCTCATCTCCTATTGGATCGCGCCGTGGATCGGCATCGTTCTGGTCGGGGCATGGAAGGGGCGCCTATCCAGGTCCTCGGTGGAGGCGGTGGAGGGGAGCGCCCTGGTAGCCTTCGTCGCCGCTCTGGTGGTGATCATTCCCTTCGTGGACACCAGCATCTACGAGGGCCCGATCGCCAAGGCCATGAACGGCGGGGACATCAGTTATTACCTCGGCCTGGTGGTGGCCGCCGTGGTCTATGCGCTACTGAACCGCTCGGCGGAGCGCGCACCGGTGGCGGCGAGCGCATAGCCGAGCCGCCGCTTCCCGCATGTTGGCTGGAGCGGCACTTTGCCGAAAATGGAAGAGCCCTGGCCGTCGGCCAGGGCTCTTCCATGTGCTGCCGCTTGTGCGGTCAAGCGGTCGCCGTCGCGGAGGAGGCGGCCGTCTGGCTGCCCAGGCTGAACCCGCCCTGGCCGAACGGGCCTCCAGGGCCGCCCGGGCCCTCAGGCCCCATGCGCGCCGGCATGGCGTTGTTGACGAAGTTCGTCACCATTGCCTCCACGTGGGAGAGCATGTTGGTCTCCTGGGTGCTGGTGATCTTGCCCGAGGTGTAGGCCTGGGTGATGTCGGTCTTGGCCGTGGTGACCAGCTCCGAGATCAGCGTCGCCGCGGAGACGTTGTGCTCCGCGGCCACTTGGGCCACGGTCTTGCCCGAGGCCAGCTCGCTGCGCAGAGCCTGCTCGGAGATGCCGATGTCCTTGGCTGCATTGGCCATGAGCTCAAGGCCTGCTCGTCCGCCCGGGCCCCGGAGTCCGGGTCCGGCCTGCCAGGTGCCGGAGTTGTTGGTGACTGTGGTCGAGGCCGTGGCGGCGGCCGAGAGGCTTGGCGTCCCCAGGGTCGCCCCGGCCACCCAGCCGCCGCCCACTGCCAGAAGTGTCAATGGAACGGCGAGCCTTGGCTTGATGTTCGGCTTTCGCATCGGGCTGCTCCTTTCGTGATGCGCACTGTCGCGCATGTTCATGCTTGACCCCGTTGCTGAAATGCCGCTGGGGCGGCGCCCGGGAATGATAAGGAATCTCCTGAGAGCCGCCCCGCCCCGAGCTGGGAGGTGACTATGCGCTTTCGGCGAGTTCCAGCTGAGCACGCTGAGCGACGCCTGAACGCCTGCGCGCCGCCGCGACCAGCCGGGCCGTGCTGTGCGAGGCGACCACGGCCCAGGTGGCCACCAGGATCGCGCTTTGGACGATGGCGATGACGGTGAAGGCGCCGATGGAGTAGTAGGCGCCGATCGCGTAGCCCGACAGGGTGAAGACTCCCAAGGGGAAGGTGAGGCCCCACCAGCCGACGTCGAAGCGGTGATTCTCGACAAAGAGGCGCGCGGCGGCCATCAGCGCGAGTATCCACCACCACAGCCCGTAACCCCAGAGGATGAGGCCTCCGACCACGCCGAGCAGTACCGCGGCCGAGTGCGCACCCGCTCCCGCGTGGAACCAGGCGGGGTTGAAGTCCTTGGCCAGCTCAACCAAGGCGAGCGATCCGGTGCCGAGCGGGCCGATGGCGATGTTTGCCGAGGCTGCCTGAGTGTTGGGCGGGAGGCCGTGCAAGGCGAAGCGCTGGAAGACGAGCGCAAGGACCGAAAGGGCGATCGGCACCGACAGGGCGAAGCTGACCAAGGAAATTACCCAAACCGCCTCACGGTAGCCGGGGGGCAGGATCCCGATCAAGAGGCCCCCCGAGGCCGCGGCAACCTCGGAAGGCACCAGCGGCAGCAGCCAAAAGACCGACACCTCGGCTGTGTGCCCCGAGTGCCGGGTGAACATGTAATAAGGCACGGCGAGCCCCGACAGCGCCGCCATGGCCACGTCGATGCCCCAGGCCCCGGTAAGGCCGATCACCGGCACGTGGTGCAGGAGCCGCGGCAGGTATATCGCCGAAGCGTTGACCAGGGTGGCGAAGCCCATAGGCACGGCACCGAAGAAAAGGGCGTCGCGCGGATGCTCCATGTCCTTGAGAAGCTGGCGGCGGTCATGGCGCAGGCGGGCGAGGTAGAGTCCCACCAAGGCCGCGAAGAGGGCCGCGTTGATGGCGAAGAGAGCCATTCCCAGCCAGCGCACCGGTGTGGCGCTGGACAGGTGGGCGGCGACCACCGAGGTGATGCCGGTACCCATGGTGGCGGTGAACAGTGCGGGTGGGATGCGGGTCGGAGTGCGGGGGTGCTTCATGGTTTCCATGATCGGCGATCTCTTTTTATAAATCAAATGAAATTCCTCTTGCTTTTCCATAAGAATCTAATATAATCGGAGCAACGGGCAAGGACTACCGTCGGAGGACCATTGGAGAACGCCAGGCCACAACTCGATCAGCTGCTGACCTTCCACAAGGTGGCCACGCTCGGGTCCATATCCGCCGCGGCCGACGAGATGGGGCTGTCCCAGCCGGCCATCTCGGTGCAGATGCGCAATCTCGCCACCGCGATCGGCGAGCCGATACTGCGTCGCCACAAGGGCGGGGTCGCTCTCACCCCCGCCGGCAGGGCACTGGTGCCCTACGCCGCCAACCTGGCCAAGAGCTACGCCTCGACCTGTGACTTCGTCGACTCGTTGCGCTCGCTGCTGACCGGTTCCATCTCCATCGCCTCCTCGAACACCATCGCCGCGCATCTTCTCCCCGGCTTCGTGGCGCGCTTCATCGGAGTGCACCCCGACATCACCCTTTCGGTCACCGCTACGAACTCCCAAGGGGTCATCGACGCCATCCGCTCCCTCGCTGCCGACGTCGGTTTCGTAGAGGGCCCTGTCCGTGAGTTCGGGGACGACTTGGAGACCCACGTGATCGGAGGCGACAGCCTGGTGCTCGTCTACTCCGAGTCCTTTGCCCAGGAGTCGACCTCGCTGTCGCCCGCCGAGCTGGTCGCCCAACTGCCGTTCATCTTCCGCGAGCACGGATCCGGAACCCGCAAGGTCTCCGAGGATGCGCTTTCGTCCCTGGGCGTGACGCCGCACAAGGTCCTGGAGCTGGCCGGCACCGAGGCGGTGAAGGAGGCCGTCGTGGACGGCTACGGTGTCGCCCTTCTCTCTTCGCTGGTGGTCAAGCGCGAAGTGGAGATGGGCTATCTGCATCAGCTGGACCTGGGGCTGGAGGAGCTCAAGCGCAACTTCTGCATGGTGCTGCCCGCCAACGAACAGCGCCCACGAGCCCTGGACGCGTTCGTCGGGTCGGTCCTGGAGAACGTGGAGCCGGAGGGCGATGCACGATGAGCGAAGGTTCGGTGATAATCGGCATAG
The DNA here is from genome assembly GCA_021818355.1 of Actinomycetes bacterium. Lineage (GTDB taxonomy): Bacteria > Actinomycetota > Acidimicrobiia > Acidimicrobiales > Acidimicrobiaceae > Acidithrix. Next base: position 11,518 of record JAKAEN010000029.1, read on the forward strand.
GAGTCGACCTGGTCGAACACCTGCGCATGGCCGAGCTCATAGCGCGCCGCCCGCGCGCGCTCGAGCGCATGTTCACCCCCGCCGAGCTCGAATACGCCGATCGCTTCAAGGGCGAGGGGCGGGTTGCGAGGCTGGCCGCGCGCTTCGCGGCCAAGGAGGCGGTCTCCAAGGCCTTGGGGATCAACCTCTTTTCGGTGGCCCTGCGTGAGATATCGGTCGTGCCCTCGTCAGGTGGCGCGCCGGTCGTACTGTTGCAAGGGCGCTGCCGTGAGCTGGCTAGGTTGAAGGGGGTGGAGCACGTGAGCCTCTCCATCTCCCACGAGCGGTCCAACTCGATCGCATTCGCGGTGGCCTTCGGCCATCATGGAGGAGAGCGCCCCGCTTACTGAGAGCCGGCCCAGGGGCGCTTCGGGCACCCTTCAGGAGCGCCAGAGGATGTTGCCTATCTACGACGTGCAGCAGATGAGGGAGATGGACGCCCGCTTGGCGGCGGCCAGCTCTCTGGATGCCGTCATCGACCGCGCCGGCTACGGGATAGCTCTTCTCGCCTTGAAGATGCTCGGAGCCGCCTACGGCAAGCGGGTGGCCGTCCTGGCCGGGAAAGGCAACAACGGGAACGACGGGCGCGCCGCGGCGCGCGTCCTGGGGAACTGGGGCGCCAAGGCCGAGGTGCAGGACTACCCGGATGTCGACACCGCCAGGCTTGCCGGCGCGGACCTGGTGATCGACGCCGTCTTCGGCTTCGGTTTCCGGGGGGACTTTCCCGGCATCGGGGCGCCCAACGGGATCCCGCTCCTGGCTGTCGACGTCCCGAGCGGCCTGGAGGCTACGGACGGGCGGGCCTGTGAGAGCACTCGTGCCGCCGATGTGACCCTGTCCTTGGTCGGCCTAAAGGCAGGTCAGCTGATGGGCGACGGCCCGGGACTGATGGGCGAGACGTACCTCTACCGCCTGGTCGGAGACGTCCCTGCGGTCGTGCCCTCCGGCCGGTTGATCGAACCGGAGGACATTCGCATTTCCCGCCGTCCCGTCACCTCGCACAAGTGGTCGACCGGGATGGCCGTGCTTGCGGGCTCCGCCGGAATGATGGGCGCGGCCGCCTTCACCGCGGCGGCGGCCTTGGCTGGAGGTGCCGGGATCGTCCACCTCCTGGCCGAAGACCCCGCGGCCGCCAACCTGGCGATGGCCCCTCTGGCCTCTGGGACGGTCTCGGTGGGAGCGCGTTTCGACGGCTCCGGCTGGGAGCCCGCGCCCGATCTCAACAGGTACAAGGCGATAGTGATCGGCCCCGGCCGGGGCAAGGGGGCGGGGGCGGAGTTGGCGGCGCTGGCCAAGGGCTATGCCGGGCCCCTGGTGATCGACGCTGACACCATAACCGCCATCGCAGCGGACCCGCACCTGGCCGGCCTGATCGCCGGGCGCGCCGGGGCAACCGTGCTGACGCCACACGGCGCCGAGCTCTCCCGCCTGGCAAAGGCGCTCGGCATGGGCACGGACCATGACTCGCTCACGCGTTGGGCGGTTAGCGGTGGGTTCCACCTGCTGGTGAAAGGATATCCAACCCGGGTTTACACGCCATCGGGGGGTTTCATGGCGATTCCGGCAAATGGCCCGGCCTTGGCCAGCGCGGGAACCGGAGACGTGCTGGCCGGGCTCCTGGGCGCGCGTCTCGCCCAGGGTGGGGCCACCGAGGCCGCGATCTCCGAAGCGGTGGTCGCCCACGGCCTCGCCGCCCAGCTGGAGGGCACGGAGCCGGCGACCGCCTCCAGAGTCCTGGCTCGGGTTCCCGAAGCGCTGGAGATGCTTCGCGCCTTTCAGCCCCGCAAGTGGCCGGCCCCCTTCCATCCGGTGGGGTCGCGGGGCCCACTCTATTTTCCCAGCCAGAGCAGCATCGATTGGAGCCGCCGATGAGTGCCGAACTGCGCCCGGCATGGGCCGAGGTAAGCCGGAGCGCGCTGGCTGACAACTATGCCCGCCTCTCCCAGGTGTCCGCACCGGCCGGCGTCATGGCGGTCGTCAAGGCCGACGCCTACGGCCATGGGGCGGTGGCCACGGCTCGGGTGCTCTTCGAGGCCGGCTGCCGCCGTTTCGCGGTCGCCTTGGTCGACGAGGGCGTGGAGCTTCGCCGTGCCGGAATCGACGGGGAGATACTTGTTCTCTCCGAAGTGCCTCCCGAGACCCTGGAGGTGGCCCGCTCCGAGGGTATCTCGGTGACCATCTACACCCCGGCCGCGGCCAAGCTCGCCGCGGCCCAGCCCGACGACCTCCTCGTGCATCTGAAGCTGGACACTGGAATGTACAGGGTGGGGGCGCGCCTGGAGGAGCTGGCCGAGATCGCCGGGCACCTGCGTGACCGCGATCTGCAGGGGTTCTGGAGCCACTTCGCGGTGGCGGACGAGGATGGCCGAGAGAGCCGGGAGTTCACCTCCTTGCAGCTGCGCCGCTTCGAGGAGGGCCTCGCCAAGCTGGCCGAGCTGGGAATCACGCCGCGCGAGCGCCATATCGCCAACACGGCGGGCCTTCTCTATCACCCCTCGTCGCGCTATGACCGGGTGCGGGTGGGGCTGGGGATATACGGGTATCACCCCGGAGCCGACCGGGCGGGAGTGAAGCTGGTCCCCGCCCTGTCTCTCGTCTCGAAGGTCGCCTTCGTCAAGGAGGTGGAGGCGGGGGAGAGGCCGAGCTACGGCAGGCGCCGCCCGCTGCCGGCGCGCTCCAAGGTGGCCACCGTGCCCATCGGCTACGCCGACGGTGTTCCCAGGGCGCTCTTCACCGGGGGCGGTGAGGTGCTGATAGCGGGGAAGCGGCACCCCCTTGCCGGCATGGTCACCATGGATCAGCTCATTATCGACCTCGGCCGGGATTCCGACGTCCAGCCCGGGGACGAGGTGGTTCTGATAGGCGCCTCTGGCGGGGAGAGGGTAGGCGCCGACGAATGGGCCCGGCGGACCGGCACCATCACCTGGGAGGTCCTCTGCGGGATCTCCAAGCGCATCCCAAGGCGCCTGGTGGAGGAGGGCCGTGGCTGAGCGCGCCGCCACGCTGGATGTGCTGGCCGCGGAGGCGTCCGCATGCCGCCGCTGCCGCCTGGCCGAGACGCGCACGAACGTGGTATTTGGTGTCGGCACCCCCGCCAGTCCTCTCGTCTTCGTGGGCGAGGGCCCGGGCGCCCAAGAGGACGCGACCGGCCTGCCTTTCGTCGGCCGCTCCGGCCGGCTGCTGGACACTCTCATCGAGCAGGAGCTGGGCGTGACCCGGGCCTCGCTCTACATCGCCAACATCGTCAAGTGCCGCCCCCCGGGCAACCGCAACCCTCAGCCCGACGAGGTGGAGGCGTGCACGCCTTACCTGGAGGCTCAGCTCCAGACGATCGCACCGGCGCTGGTGGTCGCGTTGGGGGCGGTGGCAGCCCGCTTCCTGATCGGTCCGGAGCTGCAGATCACCTCGGCGCGCGGCAAGTTCTTCGAGACGCGTTTCGGGACGGTCATGCCCACCTTCCACCCCTCTTACGGCCTGCGCCAAGGAGGAAGCGCGGTGACCGCTATGCGTGCCGACCTGGTCACGGCCAAGCTCTACTTGAAGGAGCGGGGCCGATGGAGCTAGGGCCGATGCTTGCCGAGGCGCTCTCGGAGACCGAGGAGAGCACCGAGGAGCTTGGCGAGGCCCTCGGTTCCGTGCTCGCGGCGGGAGACGTCGTCCTGTTGATAGGGGGGCTGGGAGCGGGTAAGACCGCGTTCACGCGCGGAATCGCCCGGGGCCTCGGGGTCGCCGAGCGTGTCGCCTCTCCAACCTTCGTCATAGTGCGCCAATACCAGGGGAGGCTTCCCCTCGCTCACGCCGACCTCTATCGCCTCGAGGAGGGCGACGCCTTCGCGATCGACATGCTCGAGCTCGGCGAACCCGGCTCCGTGACCGTCATCGAATGGGGCGACCGTTCGGCGGGCGTCTTCGCCGCTTTGGAGCCCCTGGCCGTCACCTTCGAAGCCGACGGGGCCCACCGGCGCAGGCTCACCTTTGCAGGGAGCGCGCAGCGCTGGGGCGGGAGGCTGGCCAGCGCCGGCCTCTTGGAAGGTGCCCACGGCGCCGGAGCGTAGGCTCTTGGTGATCCGGATCGGGCCGGCCGGGCCGTGCCGCAAAGGGAGGTGTGCAGGGTGGCCGCAGCGCCGAAGCTGATCGTGGCGATCGATACGGTCACCGAGCCCGCGACGCTGGCGCTCTTCGACGCCGAGAAGCCTCTCCTCGTGCATCAGGTCTTCGGCGCACGCATGGTCTTGGCCGAACTGGGCAACTTCCTGGCCCGCGTGGCCGCCGCGAGCTCCCGCGTAGGTGAGCCGATCTCCTCGGTGGCGGTCTCCGTCGGGCCGGGCGGATTCTCTGGAAGCCGTATCGGCGTTGCCGCGGCCAAGTCATTCGCCAAGGCCAGAGGCGCTCAGGTGCTTGTCTTCGACCATCTTGAAGCGCTCGGGCACGCCGCGGCGGCCGAGCTTGGCCGGGAGTGGCCCTTGGTGGTCGTGGATGACGCGCGCCGGGGCCAGTGGCACATGCTCCAGCTGGCTGAGCCGGGGGAATTCAGCCAGACCCTGGACAACCAAGAGTGCGAGCGCCGCCTGGCCGAGCTGGGGCCGTGCCGGGTTGTCGCCTGCAGCGACGGAATCGCGGACCGGCTGGCGGGCGTCGGGCAAGTGGAGCTGGCCGCCGATGCGTACTCCCGTTTGGCGGGTGGCCCCTTGGGCGCGTATCTGGGCGCCCTCGCGCAGGTGCGCGCGCCGATCGAGCCGGAGCTGGCCGAGGTGCGATACGTGCGCGAGTACGAGGCGGTTGCCAAGTTCCCGGCAAGAGATGGTGCCTAGGCGGCGCATCTCGCTCGGCGGCGGCCTCGTCGAGGAGACGCTGCGCTTCGCCGTGCCGACCCTCTTCACGCTGGTTGCCGAGCCGGCCTTCCTGGCCGCGGACTCGATCATCGTCGGCCACCTGGGAGTCGCCCAGCTCGCCGCGCTGGGTGCCGCCGCCGCCATCCTCACACTGGTCACCTCCTCCTTCATCGTGCTTGCCTACGGGACCACGGCCCGGGTGTCGCGCCTGGTGGGCGAGGGCCGCCCGGCGGAGGCGGCCAAGCTCGGGAACTCCGCCCTTGTGGCGGGAGCGATAATCGGAATCGTCGTCGCCGTGATCCTGGCCGTGTCGGGAAGGTGGCTCCTCGCCTTCTTCAACGTGCCCGCCGCGGCCTTCCCCTTCGCCCGGACCTACCTCGGTATCTCCCTGTTCGGGGTCCCCTTCCAGCTGATGAGCCTGGGGGGCCTGGGAACCATGCGTGGCCTCGGGGATGCCAAGGGTCCGCTGTACGTTCAAGTGGCGGGCTACCTGTTGAACATCGTCCTCAACTTTTCGCTTGTGTACGGGGTGCACATGGGCATCGCCGGCTCGGCGCTGGGGACGGTGATCTCCCAGGCTCTGGTGGCGATGGGGTACCTGTGGTTGGTGGCCCTGGCACATCGGCGCACCGGAGGCACCACCTTCGCCGACCTCGCCTCGGTAGTGGAGGTATTCTCCGCCGGCGGCCCGCTCATCGTGCGGACCGCTGCGCTGCGCGTGGCCATCCTTCTGGCCACCTGGGTGGCCGAGGGGCAGGGGACGGTCGCACTGGCGGCCTTCAGCGCCTCCATGACCATGTGGATGGTGCTCGCCTTCCTTCTCGACGCGGTGGCCATCGCGGCCCAGACCAGCTTCGCACGCTCGCTCGGGGCCGGCGAGCTGGAGGAGGCGCGCCGAGCCACCGCAGTCTTCGTGCGCCTCTCGTTGGTCTTTGGCCTGGC
>JAKAEN010000273.1 GCA_021818355.1 Actinomycetes bacterium
GTCACCGCGGGCCGCCCTTTGGCCGGAGTGGCGCTGCGCATCGTTGACGCCGACGGCAACGTTGCCCCGAACGACGGTCAGTCCCTGGGCGAGATCGAGGTCAGCGGGCCGTGGATCACGGGCAGCTACTACAAGAACCAGCGTCCCGAGGCCTTCCACGACGGCTGGCTGCGCACCGGCGACATGGGGACCATCGACGCCGAGGGTTACCTTCGCATCGTCGACCGCACCAAGGACGTCATAAAGTCCGGTGGCGAGTGGATCTCCTCGGTGGAGCTGGAGAACGTGCTCATGGCCCATCCCCTGGTCTTCGAGGCCGCGGTGGTCGGGGTCCCGGACGAGAAGTGGGACGAGCGCCCTCTGGCCTGCATCGTGGTGAAGCCCGGGGCCACTCTCACCGCCGAGGAGCTCTCGGGCTTCCTCCTGGACAAGGTCGCCCGCTGGTGGCTGCCTGAGCGCTGGAGCTTCGTGGAGGAGATACCCAAGACCTCGGTGGGCAAGTTCGACAAGAAGGTGCTGAGGAATCTCTATGCCGAGGACAAGCTGAAGGTCACCCGGGTCGATTAGCGCTACGGTCGGAGGCTCCGGCAGGCTACACTCGGCCTCCTTGGGAGACCAGGGAGGCGAGGATGCTTGCGAAGTCCGATCTCGAGGCGCCGATGGCCGCGCTCGAATCTCTTATCGAGAGCGTCGAGGAGCTGGGATACCGCCACCTGCTGGGGGCGGAGCCATCCGAGGCCGAGCGGACGCTCGCGCGGGAAAAGGCGCTCGCAAAGGTGGTGAGGGCGCTGGCCAAGGCCCGCCGGGACCTGGAGGCACTCAGCGACATCTGTGATTGACGCCGCCGCCGGAAGGCTCCGGCGCGGCTTTGGAGGCAGTGGATATGTCAGACGCCGGAAGCGCACCCAAGGTGGCCGAGGGGGATCTTCTCGCCCGGGTGAACCCCGAGGTCGCCGATTCGAGCATCCTCACCGGATTCGCCCGCTGGCTGGAGGCGGTGACGGGGCGGGATTTCCCGGACTACACCTCTCTGCACCGGTTCTCCATCGATCAACTGGAGCGCTTCTGGGCCCTGTGGTGGTGCTATTTCGACCCCGACTTCGCCATCCATCCCATCGGCGCCGCGGCCATCGCCGGTGACGATTTCGATCCCTCCTCCGTCCTCAGCTCCCGCACCATGCCGGGAGCCCGTTGGTTCGAGGGGGTCGAGCTCAACTACGCGCGCTACGCGTTGGGCGCCCAAGGGGCCGAGACGGCGGTGGTGGCGATCTCCGAGACCGGCCGCGAGGAGCTGAGCCGCACGGAGCTTTATCACCGCGTGGCCGCCATGGCTCACTTCCTCCGCGACGCCGGGGTCGAAAAGGGGGACCGGGTCGCCTGCTACGCGCCCAATGGAGTGATGGCCCTGGTCGGTTTTCTCGCCACCGCCTCCCTGGGGGCGGTATGGTCCTCGTGCTCGCCGGACTTCGGGGCCGGCGCCGTCATCGACCGCTTTCGCCAGATCGCGCCCAAGGCCCTTCTCGCGGTCCGTTCCTACGACTACAACGGGCGCCACTTCGAACGCGCCGACGACCTGGCGCAGATAGTGGCCGCGCTCGACGGCCTGGGCTCGCTGGTCCTGGAGGGTGCGGGGGCGGATCCCGCGCCGCTCCCGACGGGTCTCGCGGTGACCGAGTACGCTTCGATCGTCGACTCGGCACCTCCGGACCTTCCCATCCCCTTCGTGGACGTCGAATTCTCCCACCCGCTGTGGATCCTCTACTCCTCCGGAACCACCGGCCTGCCCAAGGCGATCGTCCAGAGCCAGGGCGGGATCATGCTCGAGCACACCCGGGTGCTGATGCTGCATAGCGACATCCGGGCGGGGGACCGCTTCCTCTGGTACACCACCACGGGATGGATGATGTGGAACTTCCTGGTCTCCGGTCTGCTGGCCGGAGCCACAGTCGTGCTGGTGGACGGGGCGGTGGGGTACCCCGACCTCTATCGCCTCTACGGGATCGTGGCCGAGGAGCGGGTCACCTTCTTCGGCACCAGTGCGCCGTTCCTGAATGCGTGCGAGAAGGCCGGCATCGCACCCAAGGAGCGCTACTCGTTCCCCGGGCTTCGCACCATCGGCTCCACCGGGGCGCCGCTCTCCCCGGAGGGCTTTCTTTGGACCTTCGAGAACGTCAGCTCTTCGATACAGCTCGCCTCCGCCAGCGGCGGGACCGACGTCTGCACCGCCTTCCTGGCCTCCTCGCCTTGGCACGACACTCTGGCCGGCGAGCTCTCCTGCGCGACTCTGGGGGTCGACGCGACCGCCTTCGACGAAGAGGGGCGCGAGGTGATCGACGAGGTAGGCGAGCTGGTCATCCGAGAGCCGATGCCGTCCATGCCGGTCTTCTTCTGGAACGACCCCGACGGTTCCAAGCTGCGGGAGGCCTACTTCTCCGTCTACCCGGGGATCTGGCGCCACGGCGACTGGATCAAGATGAAGCCATCCGGAGCCGCCGTGATCTACGGCCGCAGCGACTCCACCCTCAATCGCGGCGGGGTGCGGATGGGCACCTCCGAGTTCTACGCGGTGGTCGAGTCCTTCACGGAGGTGGCGGACTCGATGGTGGTCGACACCTCGCACCTGGGACGGGAGGGCGAGCTGGTGCTGCTGGTGGTGATGGCCCCCGGGCAGGAGCTGACCGCGGAGTTGAAGGCGCGCATCGGCGCGGCCATCCGCCACCGCCTCTCCCCTCGTCACATTCCCGACCGGATCGTGGCCGTGGCGGAGATACCTCGCACCATCAACGGCAAGAAGATGGAGGTTCCCATCCGCCGAGTGCTGCTGGGCGAGGAGCCCGAGAAGGTGATGTCGAGAGGCTCGATGGCCAATCCCCAGGCAGTGGAGGAGTACCGGGGCCTGGCCGAGCGCCTGGCGGGGGGAAAAGAGTAGGCCGGGGTCCCGAAGGCCCCCGGCCAGGTCTTGGAGCCAAGGCGCTCCGGCGCGTTAGACGCTGAACTCCGGCGCCAGCCCGGCCAGCTCCTCGGCTCGTGGCGGGCGGATGAAGACCAGGGCGACCACCAGTCCCGCCAGGGCGATGGCCGAACCGACCAGGAAGGCAACGTCCCAACCGTGGATCGCGGCCACCGCCGCCGCCACCTTGGCCACCGACGGCTGCGAGGCGGCGCTGCCCGCCGCGGCGAGCAGGCTGTGAAGGCGCGTATTCATGGCCGTGGCCGAGACGGTGACCAGCACCGAGAGGCCCAGGGTCCCGCCCACCTGCTGGGCGACGTTCACCATGGCCGAGCCCAGGCCGGCGATCTCCTTTGGCACCCGTGCCAGCGCCGTCGGGAAGATGCTCACGAAGGCGAAGCCCATCCCCGAGGCCAGGAGAAGCATGGGGGCAAGGATGTGCACCAGGTAGGTGGAGTGAAGGGTGATTCGGCTCAGCCAGGCCAGACCACCCGCCACCGCCAGGAGCCCGTAGGCGATCAGCGGAAGCGGCCCGGTCTTCTGGATCAGCTTGGAGCCGATGCCCGCGAAGAGCATGATCCCGAAGCTGGCCGGCAGGAAGGCCAGCCCGGCTTTGAGTGCCGAATAGCCGTG
>JAKAEN010000030.1 GCA_021818355.1 Actinomycetes bacterium
GCACCCCGGCGCGCTGCGCTGCCACTTCGTACGGTCAACAATGGCGCACGCGCGAATCACGGCCATCGACGTTGAGGCGGCAAAGTCGATTCCGGGAGTCCATTCGATCTGGCTTGCCGAGGATTTGGGGCTCGAGGACTACGTTCCCGCCTTCCCCCTCAACCCCAAGCTTCTCCGCTCCGCTCTCGCGCGCGGCCGCGTCAGGTTCGTCGGCGAGCCGGTCGCACTAATCGTTGCCGAATCGCGCGCCGTCGCCGAGGACGCCGCCGAGGCTGTAGTGGTCGAATACGAGGAACTCGACCCGGTTGTAGAGATGGAGCAGGCCCTCGCACAAGGCGCTCCGCTCATCGACGAGCAGATCGAGCGCAACCTGGTGGGGTCCACGGTTGCGGGCAACGACCACGACCCGCTCGCAGGAGCGGAAGTGACGGTTGCCGGCCGCTTCGTCAACCAGCGCATGGCAGTGGTGCCGATGGAAACCAACTCCATCGCGGCCTATCCCTCCAAGGACGGCGAGCCGATGCTGGTCTACGTCTCGACACAGATGCCACACTTGTTCCACAACAAACTTTCCAAGGAGCTCGGCGTTCCCAAGGAGGAGATCCGCGTGATCTCGCCCAACGTCGGCGGCGGCTTCGGCGGCAAAGCGGGGCTGGCTCCCGAGTACCTGGCCGTGGCGCGTGCGGCCCAGCTGTCGGGCGCGGCACTGCGCTGGGTAGAGACACGTGAGGAGAACCTCGTCTCCATGCAGGGCCGAGGCCAAGTCCAGTACGTCGAACTCGGCATGACCCGCGACGGGCGGTTCACCGGAATGCGCTGCCGGATGGTCGGGGACGCCGGAGCGGAGGGGGGCTTCGGCGGGGGCCTTGTCCTGGGCTCAACCAAGTCGATGGCCCAGGGCGTCTATAGCATCCCCAAGATCTCGTTCCTTGCCGCTGCGGCCTCGACGACCACCGCACCGGTGGGAGCCCTGCGCGGAGCAGGCAGGCCCGAGGCAGCTTCGTTCCTGGAGCGCATCGTCGACATGGCGGCCGCCGAGCTGGGAATGGACCCCGCCGAGCTGCGCCTGCGCAACATGATCCCTGAAGGAAGCTTCCCCTACGGCACCTTGATGGGGCCGACCTACGATTCCGGCGACTACCAGAGCCCGCTGCGCAGGGCGCTGGAAATCGCCGGCTACGAAGAGCTGCGCAAGGAGCAGTCGAGGCGGCGCAAAGAAGGTGAGCCGGTGGCTCTGGGCATCGGCATCTCCTGCTACGTGGAGGTGACCGCAGGCGGGGGCGGCTCAGAGTTCGGCGCGGTAGAGATCACCCCGGAGGGCGGCGCCGTAATCAGGGTGGGCACCTCCGGACACGGGCAAGGTCATCAGACGACCTTCTCGATGCTCGTCTCGGACACCCTCAAGATCCCCATGGAAAAGATCGAATTCATCCAGTCCGACACCAAGGAAGTCCCCAGAGGTGGCGGTACCGGCGGCTCACGCTCGCTGCAGCTGGGCGGGACGGCCGTTGCCGAGGCCGCCAAGGAGGTCCTGGCCATCGCTCGCAAAGTGGCGGCCAACCACCTCGAGGCCAACCCCGACGACATTTTGGTATCCGACGAGGGCCGTCTTCACGTCGCCGGCTCCCCTTCCATCTCACTTAGCTGGAGCGAGCTGCGAAGCGAGGCCGAGAGGCAGGGTGAGGAGCTGGCCTATCAGGGCGACTTCAAGCAGGGTGGCGCGACCTTCCCCTTCGGTGCGCACGTATCCGTCGTCGAGGTCGACACCGAGACCGGGCAGGTGAGAGCGCTACGACACATCGCTGTGGACGACTGCGGCCGGGTCCTGAACCCGCTGGTGGTCGAAGGCCAGCAGCACGGGGGCATCGCTCAAGGCATAGCTCAGGCGCTCTACGAAGAGATGTCCTACGACGAATGGGGCACGCCACGCAACTTGAGCCTGGCCGAGTACCTGGTGCCATCGGCAGCCGAGCTGCCCTCCTTCGAAACCGCCAACACCGAGACGCCGTCGCCTCTCAATCCGCTAGGAGCCAAGGGGATCGGCGAATCGGCGACGGTCGGGTCCACGCCTGCGGTCCAGAACGCCATCGTGGACGCGCTTGCCCACCTGGGAGTGCGCCACATCGACATGCCCGCGACGCCGGAGCGCGTCTGGCAGGCGATTCGGGAGGGAGGCGACGCGGTGATCTGGCGCGAACCACCCGAAATCTTCGCCGACATCCTGGCAAATGCGGCAACGGCTGAGGCCGCCGAGGAGATCGACATCTGACGACCGCGCCGCCCCTCGGGGCGGCGCGGCGCTTCATCGACTGTTACCGAGGCTTGTACTCGTAGAAGCCGCGACCGGATTTGCGTCCCATCAGACCGGCCTCCACCATTCGCAGGAGCAGAGGCGGGGGCGCATAGAGCGGCTCCTTGAACTCCTGGTAAAGGGATTCCGCTACGGCCATGGTGGTGTCGAGTCCGATGAGGTCGCACAGCGCCAGAGGTCCCATGGGATGCGCGCAACCTTCGACCATGCCGGTGTCGATATCCTCAGCCGTGGCGAAGCCCGACTCCATCATGCGGATCGCCGAAAGGATGTAGGGGATCAACAGAGCGTTGACGATGAATCCTGCCCGGTCCTTGGAGTGGACGACGTGCTTGGAAAGCCCCTTGGAAGCGAACTCCTCGGCCCGAATTCGGACCGTCTCGGAAGTTAGGAGGGAGCGCACCAGCTCCACCAGCGGCAGCACTGGGACCGGATTGAAGAAGTGGATTCCGATCACCTGCTCCGGACGCTTCGTCGCCACACCAAGCTTCATGATGGGAATCGAGCTCGTGTTCGAAGCAAGGATCGCGGACTCGGACTCCACGAACTGGTCCAAGCGGGTGAAGACGTCCACCTTGGCCGCCTCGTTCTCCACAATTGCTTCCACGACCAGCTCGCGGTCGAAGTGCGCCGCCATGTCGGTCTCGAAGCGGATTCGCGAAATGGCGCCTTCGAGCTCCTCTTCGGTGATCTTCGAAGCCTTCAGCGCCCTGGCGAGCGAGGACTCTATTCGCGCGCGCCCACGGCCGAGCGCGTCGGCGTCCGCCTCGGTGACGACTACGTCAATTCCCTTTCGCGCCGCCACCTCGGCGATGCCCGCCCCCATGAGACCACACCCGACGACTCCTACTCGATCAATCACTTTCACGTCCTTCTCTAAAGCAGTTTCCGAGCGCGCCTAGCCGATGACGCGCTTGGCAATGACGACCCTCTGAACCTGGTTCGTGCCTTCGTAAATCTGGGTGATCTTGGCATCGCGCATCATCCGCTCCAGCGGGAAGTCCTTGGTGTACCCGTATCCGCCCAGGAGTTGAAGAGCATCAACCGTCACCGACATGGCCACGTCGGAGGCGAACATCTTCGCGCTAGCACCGATACGGGAGAGGTCGCCCTCGGGATCGTTGTCGACCAGAGAGCACGCGCGGTACACCAGGCCTCGTGCAGCCTCGATCTTGGCGGACATATCCGCCACCATGAACTGCAGGCCCTGGAAATCGGCGATCGGATGCCCAAATGCCTTCCGCTCGCGCATGTAGCCGACGGCATAGTCGAGAGCCCCTTGCGCGATTCCCACTGCCTGGGCGCCGATGGTAGGACGAGAGCGATCGAGAGTTCCCATGGCGATGTAGAAACCCTGCCCCTCTTCGCCGATCAGATTCTCCTTGGGGACCCTTACGTCCTCCAGGAGTATCTCACCCGTTGGCGAACCCTTGATGCCGAGCTTCTCCTCGAGCTTGGTTACCTGCACGCCCCAATCGGCCTCCACCACGAAGGCGCTGATGCCTCGGTGGCCCGCGGAGGGATCGGTCTTCGCAAAGACGGTGTAGGTGTCGGAGATCCCCGCGTTGGTGATCCAGTACTTGGTGCCGTTCAGGATGTAATGGTCTCCGTCGCGCACCGCGGTCGTCTTCATGGCGGCCACGTCGCTTCCCGCGTCGGCCTCCGAAAGCGCATATGAGGCCTGTGCCTGGCCGGCGGCCACCCTGGGTAGGTACTTCTGCTTCAGATGATCGGATCCCCAATAGATGATGGGAATCGTCCCCAGCTTCGATATCAACATCATGAGCGAGGTCGACGCGCAGACCCGCGCGAGCTCCTCGGCCATGATCGCCTGGGTCACGTAGTCGGCTCCGGCCCCTCCGTATGCGGCCGGCTGGCCAAGACCTGGAAGCTCCATGGCAACGCAGTCCTTGAAGTTCTCCCAGGAGAACTTGGCCTCTCGATCCACCTCCGCCGCGCGGGGCGCGATCTTTGTCTCGGCGAAGTCCCGCAGCACGTCGCGGAACTGCCGATGCTCATCGGTGAGTTGGAAAGTAGTCACGGGTTCGATCTTCCCACCGTTTGGATCACAGTCCAAACCAAATTTTCGCACGCCGGCACAAGGCGGATACGCCGCGTTCGTGCAAATGGCACGTACGGGCCGAAGCTCGCGAAAAGCCCTCGGCGTCCGTGCCAGAACGCCAAAACCCACTTGCAGGGGAATCATCCGTATCGGGCGAATCCGAGCGCGTGACGTCGGTTGGACCCGGTGAAGCCCATCGAGACTTCAGGCTCCGCGGTCACAAATCGCCCAGCAACCGAAGCAGGTTACGCCGGTAAACATCAAGCGCCGCCCGGCCCGCGACGGTGATGGTGACGGTGGTGAGAGAGGAGGAGCCGTTGCCCGTCTTGCCGGTGTCGACGTACCCTCCGGCTTCCAGCCTCCGTAGGTGGGTTATGAGATTCCCGGGTGTCAACCCGATCATCTCCTGAAGACGCGTGAATGAGAGCGCGTCTCCCGGAGGTAGCGCGGCCAGGGTCGCAATTATCCGAAGACGCGCCGGCGCGTGGATCAATGGGTCGAGATCCTCGACTGTCATGCTCGGCGCCGCCGGTATTGCACGGCTGTGAACCCCAGGAGAAGCAGAGACAGGCCCACGCCCATCACCGCCCAAACCGTCTCGGGGCCGGTGAAAGCGGCAAGAGCCGCCAGCACCACCCCCGCCGCGGCGAACGCGGCCATGGGCAAATTCTGGCGGGCCAGTGAGTAGGCCGCGGCCGCGGATCCGGCGATGATCAGTGGAGCCGTCGCCGGATAGATGCCGTAAACGACCTCCGGTCCCACCCCGGCGTGAAATAGCGCACCCTGGAAGACATAGACCATCGCCCATATCAAGGCAAAAACTACCGCTTCGATCCGCTGCTGGCGCAGAGACGGGCCGGTCACTCCGCGACGGGCACGCTGGTGGAAAGTGGCGACGATGATTATCCAAACCACCAAGGTGCCATACAGCACCGCCAGCGCGACCGGGGTCGGGCCCGCATAGGGCTTCTGTCCTCTCACCGAAAGCCAGATGGCACCGAATGCCACCAGGACCACGACCGATCCGATCAGAGTCAGCAGGGGTGGGCGGATGTCGAAGTCCTTTTGGGCCTGCTTGGTCGCGCTTTCGAGCAGCTCCGACGCCTCCTTCGGATCGAGCTCAGCTCCGTCTCCGGCAGCGCCGGTGTCTTCCAGGTCTCCGCTTCCATTCATTGCGGCTCCCTTCGCATTACTTTGCAGTACAAAGTTACGACACTTTGCGCTGCAAAGTCAATAGCCGACATGCAAGAGACCGGCTCCCGGCCGCGGCGCGCAAGTGACCGGGCCTTGCGGAGACTTGCCCGAATGGCGGCGCGGCGGGAGCCACCAGTTGGGCAACCTTCGGGACGTGGTGCGGACATCAACGGGCCGGCCGGTACTGCGGCCACCAATAAGCGAGAATGGAGCCGACGCCTGGGAACCGCCTCGCTCCAGGCTGAGGACAATTCGTCGGCGCTTTGGGGGCCAGGGGCCGACCGGCGCCACTGGAGACCCGGCGGAACGCCCATAAGGCGCCGCCGGAGAAAGCAGGTGAGAGGTGTCCGCGACGCTCAAGGTGACTCGCGCCGCTTTCGGTATCGAACTTCGCCGCGGCAGGTTCGACATTTCGGTCGACGGAACGTCGGTCGGGTCGATCGACCACGGTGCTACGGTCGAGGCCGAGATCGCTGCCGGCCGCCACTCCTTGCAGATCCGGAGAGGCAGGTACTCGAGCCGCATCGCCCCCTTCGAGGTGGACGATGGCGAGGTCGCCTCGTTCCTGTGTCACGGCGCGGCGGTCTGGCCCAGGTATCTGGCTTCGATCTTCAAGCCGGACCTGGCGATTTCTCTGCGGCGGGCGCAGTCCGCTGACAACCGCTAGCCCCAACGCGCACGTAAGGCCTGTCCGAGCGGCGGCGGCTGAGGGCGAGGTCGTTTTGTAGCAAACCTTTCCGCGACCTCGTAGTAACATCTGGGTCGAACCAGCCGGACCCCCGGACAGGCGCACGTGATCACGCGAAAGGCAGCCATGTCGTCGATGCACGCCGAGCGAGAGGCGGACCAGGACCAGTCAAACCTGGTGAAGGAGAAGCTCGACGAGCTTCTCGACAGCTTCCCCCCCGACAAGACTCCCCCGCAGGTCTTCTGGGGAGCCCAGTACGACCTCGGATTGGCATGGGTCCACTTCCCGGTCGGCATGGGCGGATTGGGCCTCTCCCCCGCACTCAATGACCAGGTTGCCGCGCGCCTGCGGTCGGTGAGCGCGCCCAGCAACTTCGCGCGCAACCCGATCGGAATCGGCATGGGGGCCCCAACCGTGGCCACCTATGCGAGCCGCGAACTCGCGGAGCGATGGCTGCGGCCGATGTTCACAACCGAGGAGATCTGGTGCCAGCTCTTCTCTGAGCCCAACGCCGGAAGCGACGTTGCCTCGCTTGCCACCAGAGCCGAGCGTGACGGCGACGAGTGGGTCATCAACGGCCAGAAGGTTTGGACGACCCTGGCTCACGTTTCCAGCTGGGGCATGCTGGTGACCCGAACCGATCCCAACGTGCCGAAACACAACGGCCTCACCTATTTCGTGGTCGACATGCGCGCGCCCGGCGTCGAGGTGCGCCCACTGCGCCAAATGACCGGCGAAGCCGAATTCAACGAGGTCTACTTCAATGGAGCCCGCATTCCCGACGCGCAGCGCCTGGGCGAGGTCGGCAAAGGGTGGAGCGTGGCCATCACCACGCTCATGAACGAGCGCGTGTCCCTTGGCGGCAACATCGCGCCTCGCGGCTCCGGCGCTATTGCCGAGGCGGTCCGGGTTTACAAGGAATCCAAGGACAAGTCGCCTGCCAGGCGCGACGAGCTGATGAAGCTCTGGGTGAGGGCCGAGGTGAACCGTCTGACAACGTTCAGGGCCGGCCAGGGGCGCAAGGCCGGGAACCCCGGACCCGAAGGCTCGGTTGGAAAGCTTTCATCCGCCGAGCTGAACCAGAAGATCTACAACTTCTGCATCGACACCTTGGGCGCGGAAGGCCTGCGCTATGGCTCCTACGAGATGACTCGGCCCGAGCTGGCCGGCGTCGGGCTCGAGCGCGGCCAGCGTGGCATCCAGAAGATGTTCCTGCGATCGCGCGCCAACTCCATTGAGGGTGGGACGAGCGAGATTATGCGCAACATCCTTGGCGAGCGAGTGCTCGGCCTTCCGGGAGAGCCGCGTGGGGACAAGGATCTCCCCTGGAACGAGATCCCGAAGAACTGACCTCACGGGACCGGCGGGCGACACCCGCGCCCGCCCAAAGCGGATAGGTAGGCATGGGACTCCCACAAAGCGGAATCTTCGCTCTTGGAACGAGTGCGCACTCCGTAGTCGAGCTCGAACTGATCGACCCCGATGCCGCACCGTCGTGCCTGGCGGCAATCGCGCGCTTTGCGCTCGAGCTCAACACGACCAACGGCGTAAACCTCGTAGTGGGCATTCGCCCATCCCTTTTCATGCGCCTTACGGACATCCCGGTGATGGCCGAGGACTTCTCCAGTCCTATCGAGGGGCCGGAGGCGTTTTCCATGCCGGCGACACAGGCCGACATCTGGCTGTGGTTCGCGGCGGGTTCGCAGGATCGCGCATTCGACTGCACCCGCAAGGCGCTTTCCCTGGTTAGCGGAATTGCAAAAACCGTTCGCGCCACCACTGGTTGGACGTATCAGGGCAACCGCGACCTCACCGGCTTCATCGACGGGACCGAAAATCCGCCCGCGGCGGAGGCGAGCGCGGTCGCCCTGATAGGCGAACCCGCACGTCTGGCCGGCTCGTCGATCGCG
Source organism: Actinomycetes bacterium (assembly GCA_021818355.1). Taxonomy (GTDB): domain Bacteria; phylum Actinomycetota; class Acidimicrobiia; order Acidimicrobiales; family Acidimicrobiaceae; genus Acidithrix. The sequence continues at coordinate 8,166 of JAKAEN010000030.1, forward strand.
CTCGTCCAGCGATGGCGACACGATCTCGATTCGTTCTCCTCGCTCGGCACTGCGGAGCAGGAACGGGTCTTCGGCCGGACCAAGCCGGATTCGGTCGAGTTCGATGAAGATCGGATGCCCGCCGATGCCCACGTTGCCCGCACGTCGCTGAAAGTCGGAAGCGAGTCGCTTCCCATCTACCGGCGTTCAATGCCCTACGGTGACGCCGCCGACCACGGGCTGCTCTTCATAGCCTTCACACACGACCAGGGGCGGATTGCGCTGATGCTGGCGAGCATGGCCGGGGAAACGGACGGCGTGCGCGACGCGCTCACGCACTTCAGCACCCCCGAGAGCGGGGCGTACTACTTCGTGCCCTCTTTTGAACTGCTCGAGGAGATTGCCGCCGGGTCCTAAAGATCTTTTCGCCGCGGCTATGCGCTTCGCCCCGCGGATGACTCTTTAAAGCATGAGTAGCGAGCAGATTCCCGCCAACGGCAACCGAGACGCAGTGCCGAGCGCGCAAGACCTCGAGTCCGTGGTCCGGCGCGCGACGCGCCGCCAAAGCCGCTTTGCGCGCATCACCGCAGGTTCAACCCTCGTTGCGCTGGGCGCACTCGCGCTGGCGGTCGCAGTGCTTCTCAATCGACCACCGGTCCGCGGCGCCTCCGCCGCCGCCACCGGGCCGGCACCGCTTTCCGGCTCTCAATCGCCTGGGGCCGCCGGCTCGAGCGGCGGCCCCTCTGCCCAGGGAGCCGGACCCGGCAACAGCGGGGCGCTTGCGCAGCGAGCTTACTTCTCGCGCACCACGCCTTCCGGAGTGACCATCTCCGCCACGCCGCTCTTCGAAACCTATCCGGTGCCCTCCTGCCTGGGTGGCGGTAGCGCGCCGCCGGGGGCGGCGGGGGATGGCGGCAGCGCGCCGGCATCGACAGCAGCCACGGTGGTCCCCGATTCCGGCGCCACCGGTACCGCGTCGTCTCCGCCGGCTTCCGTCGCGCCCTCCGGCTCCGCCGAGAGTGTGCCGTTCGCAACCACCCCGCTCGAGACCTTGCCACCGAGCGGGTCCGGCAGCACGCCTGCGTGCGAGCCCGCCATGACCGCCGGGTTAGGACAGCTGAGGATCGCGGTAACCTACGGGACCTTCACGGGCACTTTCCTTTCGAGCGACTTCGCACCGAGCACTGGAACCGCCGGAGGCGAGTGGATCGAGCAGGCCTACACCCTGCCCGACGGCTCCCGGCTGGTGGCCGCATCGGTCAGCATGCCCGCCGGCACGGCGACCGCGACGCTTCTCTCCGCTGAGGGAGCCACCCTCGATGGTGCGGTCGGACCCACCACGGGTTACGCGGGGCCTTACTCCAACGATGGCTGGGCGATCCTCGCGGCTCTGCTCCCGCCTGGCCAGGACGCGAACGCCGCACCGCCTCTCTCCCTGCAGCTGCAGCTTGGCACCTCCTCTCCCTTCCAGCTCGAGCTTCCTGCGCTGCCTGCGCCACAGGCGGCTGGAGCCTACGGCACGTCCGTCTCGGGCTCCTGGCAAGCGCCTCAATCCGCGGGCAGCACGACCCCCCAGGGCTAAGCCGGCGACGGCGGCGGGAGTAGAGTTGCAGCATCCTATGAGCGCAAGCGCAGGAGTCACCGGGGCATTCGACCGTGAAGAGGATGGCAAGTCCGGCTTCAGCGACTTCTTTCGCGCGAACTACTCCAAGCTGGTTCGAACGCTGGCGCTGGCTGGCGCGGGTGGAAGCGAGGAGGACCTCGCGCAAGAGGCCTTCGCGATCGTCATGACACACTGGACCGCCGCGAAGCGGCATGGGCGGCCGGAAGGGTACCTCTACCGCTGTGCCTTCCGTCAGCTTGCCAGGCAGGCACGAAGGAGAGGCCCGGCGTGGCCGCTGTTGGCACTTTCGTCCGGCGAGCCCGGCGAGGAGCCGTTTGAGGACCTGATTTGCACGCTGGACGAGGTGGCCATGGTGGTCGACACGCTCCCACCCAGGGCGCGAGCGTGTCTGGTGGCAAGGCTCGCAGGATCCATGTCGACCAGGGAGATCGCCGCAAGCATGGGGATCATGCCCGGCACCGTACGGAAGCACCTGAGCGACGCCACCGCGACACTCCGAATCGCCCTCGGGCAAGAGCGCCAAGGACAGGCACCCACGCCCCGGTCGTGAAAATCCCTTTAGAGGATTTTTTAATGAAGTTAATATTGTTTCGAGCGCTTCCCGTGAAAGTGTATGGAATAATTACCGACTAACCGCCGCCACCGGAGCGGGGCTGCGACGCCACGCAGTGCGCAGTGCAGGGGGAACAGGAGGAGCCGGTAATGACCGACCCACACTTGAGCGAGGGGCCTCACCCCGAGCTGCTCGACGCCGACACCAAGAGGCTGCATGCACTCGGGTACGCCCAGGAATTGCGCCGCTCGATGAGCGGCTTCTCCAACTTCGCGGTGTCTTTCACGATCATCTCGATCCTCTCCGGCGCGCTCACCCTCTACGGCTATGGCATGAATACCGGCGGCCCATCCGTCATGGTCTGGGGCTGGATCTTCGTCGGGGCGATGACGACCATCGTGGGCCTGGGCATGGCCGAGATCTCCTCGGCGTACCCCACGGCAGGCGGGCTCTACTATTGGTCGGCCAAGCTGGCCAAGAAGAACGGCGCGGCCTGGTCCTGGTTCACCGGCTGGTTCAACCTGCTGGGGCAGGTCGCGGTCACCGCGGGCATCGATTTCGGCTTTGCGCTCTTCTTCACGGCCTTCCTCGACCTGACAACGGGGATACGCGCCACCCACGGGACCGTGCTCGCCGTCTACGGAATCACGCTGCTCGCCCACGGTGTCCTCAACAACTTCGGCGTCAAGCTGGTCGCCTTCCTCTCCAACGTCTCGGCCTGGTGGCATATCCTGGGCGTCGCGGTGATCGTCATCGTGCTGATGCTGGTGCCTGCGCACCACGCCTCGGCGAGCTTCGTCTTCACCAAGTTCGTCAACAACACGGGCTTCCACTCCTCCTTCTATGTGGTGCTGATCGGCCTTCTGATGGCGCAGTACACCTTCACGGGTTACGACGCGTCTGCGCACATGTCCGAAGAGACGGTGTCCGCGGCGATGAAGGTCCCTCGAGGCATCGTCAACTCCATAGTCGTCTCCCTCGTCGCCGGGCTCGTGCTGATCGTGGGAGTCACCTTCGCGATCACGAACAACTACAACTCGGCCCTGAGTTCCGCGACCGGCGTTCCTCCCGTTCAAATCTGGATGGACGCCATTGGGCGGCGGGGAGGCGAATTCCTGCTGGTGATAGCGATGGTCGCCCAGTTCTTCTGCGGTATGGCGTCGGTGGCCGCCAACTCGCGCATGGTCTACGCCTTCTCGCGCGACGGAGCGGTGCCCGGCTCGAGGTTCTGGCATCACATCAATCCCCGGACCCGTACGCCGACGCGGTCGATTTGGTTCGCCGCCGTCTTCGCCTTCATTCTTGGCGTGCCCGCCTACTGGAGCACCGTCGCCTACGGCGCCGTGACCTCGATCGCGACCATCGGCCTCTACATCGCCTACGTCACGCCGACCCTGCTCAGGCGCCTGCCCGGATCGCGATTCGAACCAGGCCCGTGGAACCTCGGCAAGTGGAGCAAGGCCATCGGCTGGGTGGGAATCGTATGGGTGGCCGTCATCACCGTGCTCTTCATGCTTCCGGAGGTGAGCCCGATAACGCGCGACACCTTCAACTACGCTCCGATCGCCGTCGTGGTCGTCCTGGCATATGCGGGAATCTTCTGGGCAGTGAGCGCGCGCAAGTGGTTTACCGGCCCGCGCATGCAAGGGAGCGAGCTGGAGCTGGAGGCGATCGAGACCCGGCTGGAGACGGCCGAGGAGCTCGAAGAGACCTTTTAGCCCGCACCACGCAACCCTCCCCGGGGGCCGATCGTTCGCATCGGCCCCCGGCAACATTTGCCCCGGATGCAAGGGGATGCCTAGATTCTCACCCGTCGGGCGGCACTTGTGCCGCCCTGGCGGCGTGGTACGAGCAAGGAAAGAAGGACTCAGTTGGAGAACTCGACCACCCGGGCCCGCCGCGGCCTCGACCTCGATCAGCTGCGCCAAGACGTGGAGTCCGGCGCGATCGACACGGTCATCGTGGCCATAACCGACATGCAGGGCCGCCTGGTAGGCAAGAAGATCCAGGCGGACTTCTTCATGGAGGAGATCGTGCCCCACGGCACCGAAGGCTGCAACTACCTGCTCGCGGCAGACGTGGATATGAACACGGTCTCGGGATACGCGATGAGCTCCTGGGAGCGCGGCTATGGCGACTTCATGATGATTCCGGACATGTCGACGCTGCGTTACGTGCCCTGGCAGGAAAAAACCGCGATGCTGCTCGCGGACGTGCAGTGGGAGGGCGGGAGCGATGTCGCCGCCTCACCCCGACAGATCCTTCGCCGCCAGGTCCGCGCCTTGGCCGACCAGGGACTCGAAGCCATGGTGGGGACGGAACTCGAGTTCATAGTCTTCATGAACAGTTACGAGGACGCCTGGCGCAGCGGCTACCGCGAGATGACCCCGGCCAATCTTTACAATGTCGACTATTCGTTGCTCGGCGTCTCCAGGATTGAGGACCTGCTCCGGGAGATCCGCAACTCGATGGCCGGCGCCGCCATGCGTCCGGAGTCGGTCAAGGGCGAGTGCAACTTCGGGCAGCACGAGATCGCCTTCCGCTACGACGCCGCCTTGCGCACCTGCGACAACCACGTCATCTACAAGCTGGGGGCCAAGGAGATCGCCGCCAAGCACGGCAAGTCTTTGACCTTCATGGCCAAGTACAACGAGCGCGAGGGCAACTCCTGCCACACCCACCTCTCGGTGCGATCGCTGGATGGGAAAGCGGTGATGGCGGAAGGAGGATCGAGCTCCGAGTTCAGCGAGCTCGGCCGGCAGTTCGTGGCGGGCATCAAAGCCCACATGGCCGAACTGACACTGATGTTCGCGCCCAACATCAACTCCTACAAGCGCTTCGTCGAAGGATCCTTCGCACCGACCGCGATCGAGTGGGGGCGCGACAACCGCACCTGCGCCCTGAGGGTGATAGGCCACGGTCCCTCACTGCGCGTGGAGAACCGGGCCCCGGGCGGAGACGCCAACCCTTACCTTGTCGTCTCGGCGATGATCGCGGCCGGGCTGGACGGGATCAAGCGCGGGCTGGAGCTTGGCCCTCCCTTCGAGGGCAATGCCTACCGGGCCGACACCGCGCGTCTTCCCAGCTCGCTGGAGCGCTCGCTCGCACTGTGGCGAAACTCCCCATTCGTTGCCGAAGCCTTTGGCGAAGAGGTGCAGGAGCACTACTCCAATATGGCCAAGGTGGAGATCGACGCATTCGCCGCTGCCGTGACCGATTGGGAGCGATTCCGAAGTTTCGAAAGGATGTGAGGACAATGGCCCCCATGCGCGAGATAGTCAACCCCTCCACCGAGGAGGTAATCGCCGAGGTCCCCTCGCTCGGTGTCACCGAGACGGACGCCGCCATCGGCAAAGCGGTGCGAGGTTTGGAGCATTGGAGGCGCCTCGCTCCGGCGGAGAGGGCCAGACTGCTCCGCGCCTTCGGTGCGAAGGTGTACGAGCACAATGAGGAGCTCGCCCAGCTCGAAGTAAGAAACTCGGGCCACACCATCTCCAACTCCCGCTGGGAGGCGAATAACGTCGCCGACGTCATCACCTACTATGCGGGTTCGGTCGAGCGCCTGATGGGCAGGCAGATCCCCGTGCCCGGAGGAGTGGACATAACCTTCAAGGAGCCGATCGGCGTGGTCGGGGTCATCGTTCCCTGGAACTTTCCCATGCCTATCGCCAGCTGGGGCTTCGCGCCGGCCCTGGCCGCCGGGTGCTCCGTGGTTCTCAAACCCGCGGAGATTACGCCCCTCACTGCCATGCGCATCGCCGAGCTCGCCTACGAGGCCGGCATCCCCGAAGAGGTCTTCCAGGTCCTTACGGGATCGGGCCGCGTGGTGGGGGAAACGCTCGTAACCGATCCGCGGGTACGCAAGATCGTCTTCACCGGCTCGACGGAAGTGGGAGTGCACATCCAGAAGCTCGCTGCCGACCACCTCAAGGCGGTGACGCTCGAGCTTGGAGGCAAGAGCGCGAACGTGGTGTTCGCAGACGCCGACCTTGAAAAGGCAGCGGCGACCGCGCCCTACTCCGTCTTCGACAATGCCGGCCAGGACTGCTGTGCGCGCTCCAGGCTGCTGGTCCAGGAGAGCGCGTACGACGAGTTCATGGGCCGCTTCGAGGCCGCCGTCAAGGGGGTCAAGGTCGAGGATCCACGCCTCGACAGCTCGGAGATGGGCCCTCTCATCTCCGCGGGTCATCGCCAGACGGTGGAGAGCTTCGTCGACGAGGATCTGGTCCTCTTTCGGGGAAGCTGCCCGACGGGCTCCGGCTACTGGTATCCCCCCACGGTCATCGAGGTAAAGGACCCGGGCCACCGCTCGGTCAAGGAGGAGATATTCGGACCGGTCGTCGCCGTGCAGACCTTCCGCGACGAGGAGGAGGCCATCGCCATGGCCAACGACTCCGACTACGGCCTATCGGGCTCGATATGGACGTCCAACCTGGGACGTGGCCTTAGGGTGGCGCGTGGAATCGAGACCGGCGCACTGTCGGTCAACTCCCACTCATCGGTCCGCTACTGGACGCCGTTCGGCGGCTACAAGAAGTCCGGGATCGGGCGCGAGCTCGGGCCGGACGCCACCGACGCCTTCTGCGAGACCAAGAACGTCTTCATCAACACCGAGATCTGAAAGGAAACAAATGGACAGGTTGCGCGACAGGGTGGCGATAGTCACCGGAGGCGCGAGCGGAATCGGTCGTGCCACCGTGGAGCGCTTCATCTCCGAGGGCGCCAAGGTCGTGCTCGCGGATATGGACACGGCTGCCGGGCCGAAGGCGGCCGAGGAACTCGGCGCCACCTTTGTGCACGTGGACGTCTCCGACAAGGAAAGCGTCGATGCGATGGTCGCAGAGACCTTGAAGCGATTCGGACGCCTTGACGTCGCATTCAACAACGCCGGCATCTCCCCGCCTGACGACGATTCCATTCTGGATACCGGCATCGAGGCCTGGAACCGGGTGCAGGCCGTCAATCTGACCTCCGTCTACCTGTGCTGCAAAGCGGAGCTTCCGCCGATGTTGGAGCAGAAAAAGGGAAGCATCATCAACACCGCCTCCTTCGTGGCCACCCTTGGCGCCGCAACCTCTCAGATCTCCTACACCGCGTCCAAGGGCGGGGTGCTGGCAATGACGCGCGAGCTGGGCGTGCAATTTGCCCGGAGCGGAGTCCGGGTCAACTCGGTATCCCCCGGCCCGATCGCGACTCCTCTGCTGATGGAGCTGTTCGCCAAGGATCCGGAGCGCGCCGCAAGGCGGCTCGTGCATGTCCCGATGGGACGTTTCGGCAATCCGGACGAGATCGCGGCGGCAGTGGCCTTCCTCGCTTCGGACGACGCGTCGTTCGTGACCGCCAGCGACTTCCTGATCGACGGCGGCCTAACCGGGGCATACGTTACGCCTCTTTGAACGAGTGGCTCCCTGACCGGGGGGCTACGGTCCGGGAGCGCCGCTCTGCGTCCAAGCGTGGGGCGGCGCATCTTCTTTGCGATCCCGCAGGCCCGGCGGGTCCTGGTCCGGATGCATTGCGGTCCCGCCGGATGCATTGCGGTCCCGCCGACTTCGAAGCGGTCGCACAAGGAATCTGCGGTCCGATGAGCCTCACCCGGCCTTTTCTCCGCCTCGGCACCCGGTGATAGCATGAGGCCCGTGCCCCAGGCCGGGCGCCGGGCGATCTCCTTGGATGCGTGGCCTGATCGCCCCAGAGCGGAGGATCGATGTTCCAGGTGAGAATTCACGGCCGAGGTGGCCAGGGTGTGGTCACCGCCGCTGAAATGCTGGCCATGGCGGCCTTCTTCGAAGGCAAGTACGCGCAGGCCTTTCCGAGCTTCGGATCGGAGAGAATGGGCGCTCCCGTCGTCTCGTTCTGCAGGATGGACGACAAAGAGATAAGAGCCCGGGAACCGATCACCCGCCCCGACGCCTTGTTGGTGCAGGACGTGACGCTTGTGCACCAGGCCGACATCTTCGCCGGCATCGGACCACAGACGTACGTGCTCATCAACACCGGGAAGACGGTCGCGGAGCTGGGGATCGCGGAAGCGACCGCCGTGCTGGACTCGGCGAGGCTCCTGCAGGTACCCGCAACAGAACTCGCGCTCGAGCATGTCGGCAGGGCCGTTCCCAACGCCGCCCTCCTTGGCGGCTTTGCGGCCATCTCCGGCTTCGTCTCGCTCGGGTCGGTCGAAAAAGCGATCTCCCACCGGTTTTCAGGGATAGTCGCCGAGGGCAACATCCGCGCCGCGCGGGCGTCCTTCGAGTTCGTCAAGGAAGAGATGGCCGAACTCTCCCACAGCGGCACCGGACAAGCGCCCGGCTCGAGCGGAGGTGTGAATAATGCTTGAGCAGATAGAAGGCTCCCAGGCTGTTGCCAGGGCCGTGGGGCTCAGCCGCCCCGAAGTCATTTGCGCCTATCCGATCAGCCCCCAGACCCACATCGTCGAGGCGCTCTCCGTGGCAGTGAAGTCCGGTGCTCTCGAGCGCTGCGAGTTTGTGAACGTGGAGTCCGAGTTCGCCGCGCTGTCCGTGGCTATCGGCGCCTCCGCTGCAGGCGCCCGCGCCTACACCGCGACGGCGAGCCAGGGCCTCCTCTTCATGATCGAGGCTGTGTACAACGCCGCCGGGCTCGGTCTCCCCATCGTGATGACGCTCGCTAACCGGGCCATCGGCGCGCCCATCAACATC
>JAKAEN010000274.1 GCA_021818355.1 Actinomycetes bacterium
CGACGCCAAAGGAAGGGCGGAGTCTCGTCGCAAGCGCAAGAAGGAGTTGACCGAGTGCTCCTCTTCGCGGTGGGCGGGTGCGATCACCCGGACGAGCGAGGACGCCTTCGGGCTCGCCTTTGGCAACCTCCTGGCCGAGAAGAAGAGCCTTCTGGCTCGCACTGGGCGCATACACCAACGGCTTGCCATCCCTGTTGGCGAGCGCCGTGGCCGGGCCCGCGGCTATGCCACCAGGGCTGAACGATTCCAAAAGCAGCGTCGGCTTCAGATTCTCGAACACCGGCTCGCGGTGGTGGACCAATGCCTCCGAGAGGGCCGGGTCTCGTTCTGTCGCGGTGGGAAAGCCCTGGCCAAAGCCCACCACTACCTAGACGAAGCCGGCTTGACCGAAGCCCGGTGGAACGAACGCTGGAAGGCCGAGCGGCTCTTCCTCACCGCCGACGGGGAGAAGGCCCAGCTCTGGGGAAACCTCACGATCCGCTGGCAGCCAGAAGAGCGCTGGGTCGAGATCGCACTCCCTCAATCGCTTGCCAAACTGGCCAACCGGCCCCTCGGGCGCTACCGGCTCTCTTGCCAGGTCTCCTTCTCCTACCGGGGCGGCGAGGTGGCGGCCCAGGCGGCGACCGGTGCAGTTCGTTACGATATCTCCTTCGATCCGTCAAAGGGGCGCTGGTACCTGGATGCCTCGTGGAAGCGCCCCACACCCGAGATCCCCACTCTCGACCGTCTCCGAGAGCACCGGGTCCTGGCCATTGATCTCAACGCTGACCACCTGGAGGCGATGGTGGTGGACCAATCGGGGAACCCGGTCGGCCACCCGATCACCGTGCCCATTGCCCTGAGTGGGCTCTGCACAACGACCAGGGACGGGCGCCTACGAGCGGCAATCTCCACCCTCATCGCCATTGCCAAGGAGCACGACTGCGCTGCACTCGTCGTTGAGAACCTGGACTTCTCCGACGCACGGGGGATTGGCCGGGAGCGCGGTGGGCGGCGACCCTCCCGTGGCAAGCGGGGAAAGAGCTTCCGGCGTGTGGTCGCTGGTATCCCCACGGCCAAGTTCCGGGACCGTCTTGTCCAGATGGCAACCAACGTCGGCCAGTGGGTCATCGCCGTCGACCCGGCCTACACCAGCAGGTGGGGGGCAGAGCACTGGCTCGCCTCTCTCCGAGAGATCTCGCCAGAAGCGAGTGGCCACCATGCGGCGGCCCTCGTCATCGGGAGACGCGGGCTCGGGCAGCGAGCACGGCAACGGAGGAGGTGTGCCTCGAATCCAGCAGAGCATGGACAAGAGAGAGCTACAGCTTCGGTCGTGCGGCCCACGGGTGTCGGGCAACCGGCAGTCCTGTCCGGGCGGCGAAACAGGGAAACTGGGACCCGCAAGGCCAGAGGGCAGGCGCATCTGCGACGCAAGACCCAATCGGATAAGCGACGACCCCCGGCAGACCAGGTGGCCCAGGACCGTTCGGGGCCGCCCGCAAGGCGGGACTTAGTTCCGCCGAGTGTTTAGGAACGGTGCCCACCTCAGCCTTGGACGAGGCGGGCTACCATGTCTTCACGGAGCCGGCGCTTGAGGACCTTGCCGGCGGCGTTGCGGGGCAGGGGATCGGGCTGGAAGAAGACGTACCTGGGCACCTTGAAGGCGGCGAGCCTTGCCGCGACGGTGGCGCGGATGTCCTCTTCCGAAGCCTTGCAGCCCGGCCGGAGTTGCACGACCGCGGCAACCTCCTCACCCATCTCCAGATCCGGGATGCCTATCACCGCGGCGTCGGCCACGCAGGGATGCTCGTACAGTGCTCCCTCCACCTCGGCCGAGTAGACGTTCTCCCCTCCGCGGATGAGCATGTCCTTGGCCCGGTCGACGATATAGACGAAGCCCTCCTCGTCCAAGTAGGCGAGATCTCCAGTTCTGAACCAGCCGTCCTGAATCGCCGCGGCGGTCGCCTCCGGCCGCTTCCAGTAGCCGACCACCACGTTCGGGCCGCGGACCCAGAGTTCGCCGGTCTCGAAGGTCTCGGCCGGATCGCCGCCTCCGCCGACCACCTTTATCTCGACCACCGGAAGCGGCCTTCCGACCGAGTCGGGCCTTCTGGCGTAGTCGTCGCCGGAGATGTTGGTGGCGACGGAGGAGGTCTCCGTGAGGCCGTAACTGTTGGTGGGTATTGTGCCCGGGAACGCGCTGCGCAGCCGCCTGAGCAGCTCGGGGGGAACCGGCGCGCCTCCGCAGCTCACGGTGCGCAGGCTGGAGGTGTCGCGACGCGCGAGATCGGCCGAGTTGAGCGCCTGCCACACCATCGTCGGCACGCCGCCGAAGTTGGTCACCCGCTCGCGCTCGATAAGTTCGAGCGCCCTCTCGGGGTTCCAGCGTCTCATCATCACCAGCTTCCCGCCGGCCATGGTGTTGGGGACGAGCAGCCCATGGCATCCTGTGGCGTGAAAGAGGGGAACCGAGAGGAGAACGGAGTTCTGCACCGATGGCGCCCGGTCACCGGCATAGGCCCTCTGATTTCGCGCGCTTAGGAAGAAGAGCGACATCAGGCCGGTGCAGATGTTGCGGTGCGTGCCGAGGGCACCTTTGGGCCGCCCGGTTGTTCCCGAGGTGTAGAAGATCGTGGCGAGGTCTTCCGGTGCAATTTCGGCCGCGGCTGCCGTGGCGGAGTCGGGGACGAGGAGCGCGCTGAGGGGAGTGACGTCGATCCCCGTCGGCGCGAGACGTCCGCGGGCCGCGGCGACGGAGGACGTTTCGCAGCGGACCGCGACCAGCTGGCGCAGTGAGGGTGGAGGCCCGGCCATCAGCTCGGGCAGCAGCCGCTCCAGCCGCTCCTGATCGACAACCGCAACCTTGGCTTCGCAGTCGGACAGGCCGTAGGCCAGCTCCCCGGAAGACCACCAGGCGTTCAACGGGACGACCACGGCTCCGAGTGTGGTTATCGCCCAGAAGGACGCGATCCACTCCGGGAAGTTGCGCATGGCCAAGGCCACCCGGTCACCCTTTGCGACCCCTATGTGGGCAAGGCCACCCCGGAGCCTCTCGACCTGCTCAAGCATCTGCCGGTAGGTGATGCGCTCGTCCTCGTATGTCAGATAGACGGCATCCCCGAATCGCTCGGCACTGGCCCAGACCTCCGCGAGCGAGGCCGGGGCATTTCGCCAGACGCGCATGAGCCTGCCGCCAACCGTCTCCTCGACGGTCTCGTAGCGTTGCCCGGGGGCGGTCAGCTCCGCGGTCAGCTCCGCAAGCAGGTCGGCCATGTCAAGAATCTAACGCCGGCCCAGGGCGGCGTGGGAGCCCTTTAGCTTCCGGCCAGGCGGAAGAAGGAGTCCCTGTAGTAGCGGAGTTCGTCGATCGACTCGAGAATGTCGTCGAGAGCCCGGTGCCCACGCTTCTTCGTCGGGGCCCCGGTGGCAATGTCGGGGTTCCAGCGGCGGGCGAGCTCCTTGATGGAGCTCACGTCGACTGAGCGGTAGTGGAGGTAGTCCTCGATGGAGCGGGCCTGCTCGGCCAGGAATCGACGGTCCGTGCCGATGGTGTTTCCACAAAGGGGAGCG
>JAKAEN010000031.1 GCA_021818355.1 Actinomycetes bacterium
TTCCGATCTCATCGGCTCAAGACATCGGATGCTCCAGCTGACCAAAGCGCCGTGCGTAACTCTCACCCTCGATGCAGAGGTGCTCAGAAAGTTGGCTCCGCACGACGCATCCGGCGGAATCTCAACTGCCCTGAGCAGGTGGTTTGCTGAGCTTTAAACCTTTTGCACAGGGTTATCCACAGCTGTGTAAATCTCACATTTAGCTAGACGTTGACCCTCAACCTCAACCTCAGAAGCTGACTGGAATTGCGTCGAGGGCCCATCATCGGGGGTACGCGAAGCCGCAGATCCGCGCCCACGGCGACCACCGGCAAGTCAGCGTTATACCACGAAAGCTTCTGTACAGGGATGGGACTGTAGCCCCCAAGCCGACCATGGAGTTCGCTCGCTGCGGCACGCTGCAAGCAGCGGCTGCGCGGGGTCATCAAACGAGCCACGGCGGGCTTAAGACCCTGAGCAAACGGCCGCTGCGATGCGCATAGCGCGGACCGCTCCACTTCCCCGGGCCAACCGAGGCCTTCATCGCCGCGCAACCATCGTGGAGTTCGAGGCCAGTCGCCCGGCAACCGGGATGGCCAATGCCGAAGTCTCGGCATTACACCAATGGCCATCCTCCTGAGCCACCCTCTGCATTACCTCCACGACCTTCCCGAGACCGGGAGTAGCAACCACGCATCCGGGGGCGGGGGCCAGTTGTGTTTCAATATCGCCCGTCCGGCGGGGAATCGCGTGCGCCGGACTTGTCGGAGTGGAAAAGCACGCCACCGCCGATTGCACGCCGGCGCCGCGCTCGATCAAGACATCCGGCATCGCGCTTAAGGCGTCGGGTGTTCCGGGGGTGAAAGCGGCCGTTCGGGAGACGTCATCCGGACAACGCTCGGTTGGCAGCCATGTTTGGGTGGGAGCTTCAAGGTGGTTATCTATGCAGACGGGAACCACGGTGCCGGAGTTCGGAGTCGTTGCTTCGCCACTTCTCGCTCCGAATCGCCATTCTCCGGATCCGACTTGCCACTGGCGCGCACGACAACGGGCGAGACCGTTGATGGGCATCGCAGCGGAGCGACTTCGTACCTTTGCGCAACGACGACAATCCTGACGCCCACCGGCCTGCTCCTCACCCAGCCGCAAGACGCAAGGAGCCGCATGCCCTAGGCACTCCAAGGACCCGAGGGAGACGCCGTTAGAAATACAGGCACATCGACTATACGAGAGCGCAGGAGTTGAGCAATTTTGGCCCCAGATCTCCCGACTCGAGTCAGAGACGGTCGCTCTGCAACAGGGGCTAGCTGAGGCGATGGCGCACCATCTTCGGGTTCGCGCGGCATGGATCGCTACTGTGTCGCCGATAGTCTGCCGAGCGTCATGATGACCACGGAGGACGAGAGTTAGACTCCGTGGCGCTGTTCACTTTTCGAGCGTTGTAATCGTCCAGTTTTCGAGCGTCGTCCACACCATGATTCCCACACCTTATTGATGCCGCTACGGCATCGCCTCGACCTTTGAACAGGAGTGGATGCGGGCGCATCGCGTGTCCGCCGAGAGGAGTCACGAGAACCGCTCCAGAGGCCAAGGCGAAGCGCAAATAGTGCCGCCGAGGAACCAAGTCTCCGGGCGGTCGAGGTCCGGATTGAGTGGCGGGATCCACCGACCACACTCTCAGGATGGCCGGCGTTCCTTTGTCAGAACCTCCCTGGCATGGTGTCAAGCACCGAACCATCGGCTCGGTAGAACCTCAGATACGGATACTGGGAGATCTCGCTCTTTGGGATATAGAGGATGAACCATCCGTCCACGACTTTCGCGGAAGCACCCTCGGCGCCATTCGAGGCCGTAAGCCCAACCGACGCCGATCCGGCCTCGGCGGAGCCGTACACCAGCTTGTATTGGACACCGGTGGGCGAAGTCCAAGCGGACACCGCCTGGCCTCCGCCGGACTTTGCTTGCAGGATCTGCTGAGGATTCAAACCGGAAGCACCGGAGCCGCCAACCAACGTACAGGTCATCTCCCCCGCAGCTAGAGTTGCGGAGGTGTTCGGAGCCCCCGCGGGCAAGACAACCAGTCGATCACATGAGCCGGCGACGCTGTTACCCATTCCGACCGGCATGCTGAATACCTCCAGTCGGCTCCCGTCGGGCCCGGAAACGGAAAGGCGCATCTGCGCCGAGGATTGCTCAATAACGGCGGCAGATGACAGCAGGACGTTTGCCTTTCCAATGATCTGGGATAGCGATGGGGGATTGCCAGGGGTCGCGGCGGCCACCGTCGTAGAAAGCAACAATGCGGCTGGAGCAACGATGGCCGCTATCCCCCATCGTGAAACGTGCAAGGTGGACGGCCGTGATTCTTCGCTCCAAGAGGATTCCATCGCCACGCGGAGCCGCTGGGAGCGCACCTCCCCAGGTTCGGCGTCGACCAGATCGCCGACCTCCGAAAATAGAGAACGCAATCGCCTCTCAGTCTCTTCAGTACTCAGCACTCTTCCCCATCTCCTCCCTAAGCGCCTCGAGGCCCCTGTGAATCAAGGACTTGACGGCGGCCTGGCTGCAATTCATGTTCTCGGCTATCTCCTCTAATGACAGGTCGTCCGCGTAGCGCAACACCAGCGCCTGCCGCTGCCGCATGGGTAGGCCGTTGACCAATTGCCACGTCTCCATTTCGGCGGGTTCCACTGCGATAGCGGGAGCTTCCGCCGCCACCGCTCGAGCGAGTCGATCCCGCCTCGAGGCATCCGCCAGCAGGTTCACTACGATTCTCCTCAGATAAGACAAGGGCCTATCGGGGAGTGCGCCAGACCGGTGGAGCCTCACAAAGGCGTCGTGAACCAGGTCCTCCGCAAGCTCCCTTGAGCCGCACATCAGCCAAGCGCTCCGTACCAAGGGACTCCAGTATTCGCGATACCAGGACTCCAAACTGGGCGGCTGATTCCGAACGCCTTCAGATTGCCGGTCATCCATTTGAACCTCCAATGTATAGACGAATACGGAGGCGGAAAGGTTGCGCAGGCATCGGATGGCATCACGCACACGCGGGGCGGACGATAACTCAGATTCGCCAGGCCACAGGCGTCATAGAGAGAAGCCGCCTTGATTGTCGATTCCCTGGTGCGGTCGGCACCAGACGCTAGTATGTAGCAGTCCGATCTCGACGCAATGTTTCACGTGAAACATTCTCACCACCGCAAACGGACGGTAACAGATGAACGAGCAGGCCAGCCGAATTATCGCGGTTGCAAATCAGAAGGGTGGCGTGGGCAAGACAACCACGTCGATCAACCTCGCCGCTGCGATGGCCGAAGCCGGCAACAGGGTCCTAGTGGTCGACCTCGACCCGCAAGGAAACGCCAGCACTGGCTTGGGAATCGACATCCGTGCCTTGGGCACAACTGTCTACGACGTCCTTCTCCACGAAGCGCCAGCTGAAGATTCCATCGAACCAACCTCCATAAAGAATCTCTTCGTCCTACCGGCCAACATCGACCTCGCCGGCTCCGAGATCGAACTAGTCAGCGTCTTCAGCCGAGAGAGCCGCCTCAAGCGGAGCCTCGAACCGGTCGCCGAAGACTTCGACATAATCGTCATAGACTGCCCGCCGTCACTCGGACTACTCACTATCAACGCCTTCGTCGCGGCCAGCGAGGTCCTGGTTCCCATTCAATGTGAGTACTACGCACTGGAAGGGCTGACGCAGCTATTCCGCAACGTCAGGCTGGTCAAGTCGAATCTGAACCCGATCCTCGAGGTAAAACACATCGTGCTGACAATGTACGACGCGCGTACAAAGCTGGCGGAACAAGTGGCCGCCGACGTACGGGCTCACTATCCCGACATCGTGTGCAGGACTGTCATACCGCGAAACGTGAGGCTTTCAGAGGCGCCGTCTTACGGACAACCAATAACTGCCTTCGACCCTCTCTCGAGGGGCTCGGTGGCCTACAAGGAACTCGCCAGGGAGGTTCTGTAATGGTGCGAAAGCCGGGTTTGGGGCGAGGGCTCGGATCCTTGATTCCCCAAAGCGAAACCGAGTCGCGCGACGCCACCTATCGCGAGATTCCCACCACACACATCAGGCCGAATCCAAATCAGCCACGCAAGTCGTTCGACGAAGAAACGCTGGCTTCATTGGCCGCGTCGGTAGCGACGATGGGCGTCATACAACCAATCCTTGTCAGGGAAGACGAGGAGGGCCAGTACGAGATCATTGCAGGCGAGAGACGCTGGCGTGCAGCGCGGCGGGTAGGCCTGGACTTCATACCAGCCATAGTGCAGAGCGCCGACGCCAAGGTCAGCATCGAACAGGCGCTGGTAGAAAACCTCCACCGGGAAGACTTGAACCCGATCGAGGAGGCAACCGCCTATCAAAGCCTCGTCGAGGAATTCGGGTTCACTCACGAATCCCTTGCCTCGCGCATTGGGAAGTCGCGCGCCGTCGTAACCAACGCACTTCGACTTCTGCAACTTCCTGCAGCGGCGCAGCGTTTGCTGATCGAGAGGCGCATAACAGCGGGGCATGCACGTGCCCTCCTTTCCACGCCGGACCGCCTTGCCCAGGAGCGTCTGGCACGCCTCGCCGCAGAAGAAGGCTTGTCCGTTCGCGCCCTCGAGGACCTCGTTAAGAGAGAGTCAGGCGTGGACGATGGCGAAACACCTCCTCCTGCTCCCCCCAAGCCGGCAGCTACCTTCAAACCTGCGGGCATCGTCGAACTAGAGCGCTTGCTGACCGATGTCCTGGACGCCAAGGTTCAAGTTCAGATCGGGAAGAGTTCGTCTCCCACTTCGAGCGGCAAAGTGACGATCGAATTCGACAACCTCGAGGACCTCAAGCGAATCGCCGAGCAGATAGCGTCTCGTTCCACGCTTTAGACGGCTCTCCAAGGCCTATCGGTCAGCACGACTTAGTGTCGGCTGTACCGCCAGCACGAAATCCTGGCCGGACGACTTTGACGGCTCTGTTGCTCAAGTCCACAGCGATCGACAGACCGCACGAGGGACCTTGGCTGGTATCGCCTTAGCCCGCCGATCTCCCCACGGATAGCTGACCAATCAAGGGGAATTGGGTGACCGACTGAGGCATCGCAAACCACGCGTGCCGACCAACGCCGGCGCTTCCGTCTTCCGACTCGGCCACCCCAACGCTCTTCACCCAGCGCCCCCTCCCGACGCCACTCCCGAAGAGTAGGGTGACCCGCGTTGTGCTTACATTCCCAACTCCGAGCTGCCTTGGCGAAAATCGCCGCAGTTCCCCGGGGTCGATCACCGAAGTTCCCCAAGCAGGAAGCTCGGGGTGCCCTTTGATTCACAGACAAATGGGAACCCATCCATGATTCTGGTTGTCACGCATCAATCAACCGAAGGGGCCCGCCTCCACACTTGCTCAAGGAGAGGAAGCGCCGGCACAAACACTCAGAAAGGGGGCTGGACGATCACGGTATCGCCAAACACCTTGGCTGTGATCGCAAGACGATAAGATCCCACCTGCTCCCGCAGCGCCAAGCAGGATTCCGCATACGAGACGCCCCCCATGTCGGCTACGAGACGGTATTGGCCTTAATTGAGGGCCCCGTCGCGACGGGGTGCTGATGGGCCGCGCCGCCACCACGGCTGCAAGACAGCCTTACACCTTCCAGGCGGGGCTCTTGACCATGCGCGAATACGCCCGCGGTTTCGCGATGGCTATCGCTTCCCGCTTCAACGCAACAAAATGAAAATCCCTGTCAAAGAACTTTGCCTTCCCAAAACCAAGCTTCCTAAGTCCAGTAGCTGGCCACCGAACGCTTCTGACGTCTTCGGAGTTCGGGGGTTCGGACACGACCAGGAATCCTCCCGGGCGCAGAAACCCGACCGAAAGTTCGGCAAGCAGTGGGGGAGGGCCAAAACAACGTGCGACGGCGACGTCAAAGGCCCCGGCGTGCGAGGGGAGGAGGTCCTCGGCGCGACCATTGACCACCTCCACCCGGTCACTCAGGCCGAACCTGGGAACGAATTCGGCCGCGACCTTGCTTCTCCTGTTCATGGAG
This sequence comes from Actinomycetes bacterium, assembly GCA_021818355.1. Classification (GTDB taxonomy): domain Bacteria; phylum Actinomycetota; class Acidimicrobiia; order Acidimicrobiales; family Acidimicrobiaceae; genus Acidithrix. The sequence continues at coordinate 6,015 of JAKAEN010000031.1, forward strand.
TCGACCAAAGTCACCCGGAGCAAGGGACTCTCGATCGCCAATAGAAGTCCGGGGATGCCCACACCGCTGCCCAGGTCCAACAAAGAGAGCTCGCCGTCTCCGGCGAGCTCTTGAATTACATCTATGTAGTTTCTGGCGTGAGCCAGGATGCGCTCCAGCGGATCGGAGCCGATCCCGCCTACGAGCTTCCCCTTGGCGTACCACTCCTCGAGCACACCTTCGGGTAGGCCCGCCATTCGGGAGTCAGGCCTCCTGGCTATCCTCGGATGGGGCCACCACGACGTAACGGCGCGGCTCCTGGCCCTCGGACCTGGTCGACACACCTTCGATTTCGGCCATTGCGTCATGGACAACCTTGCGATCAGCTGCGTTCATCGGCTCAAGCGTTCGCGCTTGACCACTCGCCTTGACCTCTTCGGCAACCTTTATGGCAAAGCGCTCGAGGCTAGCGCGACGCTTCTCGCGGAAACCTCCGATGTCGACGAACACCCGTCCGTTGGCACGGCGATACTTGTTCTGCACCGATGCCCGGGTCAACTCCTGAATGGAGCTCATCACCAAGCCCTTGGGTCCGATCAGCAATCCATAGTTGGAGTCGCCGGTCACGGCAACAGTGATGTTGTCGTCCTCGATGTGCTGAACCGAAACCTGCCCCGGAACCTGGAACTCTCTCATAAGACCAGCCAGGAACGACTGCGCGGCACCGGCCTGCTCCACCAACGGAACGGTCTCGATCTGCGTATTGGAATCTTCCACCTTGTCCTCCACCACCTTTGCCGGAGCCTTTCTAGCAGGCCTTTCCGCCGGAACTTCTCTTGGGCCCTGCCGGCGCTCCTGCCGCTCGGCGCTTGCACCCTCAGTGCGCCTGGGCGCCCTCTCGCGCTGCCGGCGCGGGCGCCGGTTGTCTTTGGGCCGCGGAATGCTGGGCTTCACCCGAGCACGAATGCGCGCCTCACGCTTCATTCGCCCGAACAACCCCTGCTTGGGCTCTTCGATTACCTCGTACTCGATATCCGACTCATCCACACCCAACAGGTCCAGGGCCGCCGTGACGGCCTCTCTAATGTCCTTGCCTGTGGTCTCTACCCATTCCATTGTTGACTATCAATCCTTGTTCGGCAGGCGCTCTCTTGCGCCTGTCTACTTACGTTTGCGCTTGGCATTGCGATTCTGTGGGGCTCGAGGCTTTTGCTGCCCCGTAGCGCCACCGCGCGGCTTCTGGGGAGACGCCTTGCCGTCCGTCTGTCCACCTGCCTCACGCACCTGCTGAGAAGCCCCCTTCAACTGCTGCCAAAGGCTCTGCTTCGGCTGCTTGGGGATCTGCCCCGACTCTTCAAGGGCCTTGGTCTCGACCATCTTCTGACGCGCCTCTTCCGAGTGCTGCCGAAGTACCGGGTCGTGACGCCACATGAGCTCCTGTTGGCCAATGCGGAAGAGCGAGGACACCACGAAGTACACGTTCACGCCGGCGGGGATGCCAATGTAGATGACCCCGAACAGGAGTGGAGAGTACTTCATAATCATCGCGGCCTGGTTGTTTGCCGCCGCGGCTGACGGGTTCTTGGAGTAGATCTGCCAAGTCGATATGAATACCAGGACCACGGCGATGATGACGACCCCGTAGTAAGGAAGGGCAGCCAGGAAGCCGTTGTGAACGTGCGTAGCAGCCGTTCCGAGATCGATGCCCAGCGAATGCATCTTCCCACCGCCGGCCACGAGATTCTTGTACAGAAGTGTCGTGTGCGAGATGTACTTGGGGGCCGGGGTGCCGTCCTTCTGGATGTAGGTCAGGCCCCGAATCACGTCGTACATGACGAAAAGGAGAGGGAACTGCAGCAACATCGGGAGACATCCCGAAGCCGGGGAGACCTTGTTCTCCTTGAAAAGGCGCTGCATCTCCTCGTTCTGCTTGACACGGTCGTTCTTGTACTTGACCTGCAGGGCCTTGAGTTCCGGCTGCAACCGCTGCATCGCCAGCATCGAGCGAGTGCTCATCTGGGTGAGCGGCCAAACCACAGCCATGACCGTTATCGTCAGGAGGGCGATAGCGCCCGCATAGCTGTGAACCAGGCCGTAGTAGATGGCTATGAGGCCGGCCAGCAGCTCGAAGAGGGGCTTGAAGAGATCGCCCAGGTAAGTCATTTGGCTACCTTTGTACCTTTAGGTTCTGGAACGGGGTCGAACCCCTGGCCTCCGAATGGGTTGCAGCGCGCCACGCGCTTGGTCGCCAGCCACATTCCCTTCGCGGACCCGTGGAGCTCGACGGCCTCATAGGCGTAGTTGGAGCAAGACGGGTAGTAACGGCACGGGGATATCCGCCCTGCCCTCAGCTTCTGGTAGGCGCTTATGGCTCCCAGCACTACCTTTTTCAAACCCGATGCTCCTCGACCGCTTCTGACTTAGTCTTGCTTGCACTTGAAACGGCTCGCGAAGCTCGGACCGTCAGCGAGGTTACGATCTCCGATAGTTGATGGTAATCCAGGGTGGCCGATTGTGGGTACGCGAGCACAACGTAGCTGCCAGCCGCGATCGACGACTCCTGATCACGTAAGATCGCTCTAATCCTGCGGCGAAGCTTGTTTCGCACGACGGCCTTGCCGACCTTGCGTGGGATTGACATCCCCAGCCGCACTCCGGGTTCATCTCCCGGAAGGTAGACAAGAGCAAGGGCGCCTGCGCGAAACTTGATTCCCCGCGCTCTGACCTCAGCGAACTCCGCCGACCTGGAGATCGACTTCACACCCCGGCCAGCCCGGCTCCGGTCAAGCGCTTAGACGCTGCCTTCCCTGTAGCCGACGTGCCTTCAACACTGCACGACCGGCCCTGGTGGACATCCTCTTGCGGAAACCGTGCTTCTTGGCACGCCTCCGGTTGTTTGGTTGAAATGTTCTCTTCAACGCGAACTCCGAAATCTTGGCTAAAAGCGCCAGTGCGCTTTTTGGACAAGGTTCCATCATAGTGTTTGAACGGCGATCATCTCACCCGGGGGGCTTTGACCTTGCTAAGATCGCTTTCCCCGGAACCTCGCCAGAGTTCGATACCTAGACTCTGGATGTTTCGCCCAACGCTCCGTAAAGGATGGCGAGGTGAGGGCGCAAACCTGCACAATGAGCCTACTAGCTGGGATTTTCTTACGATGAGCGAGGCCGACGACCTCTGGAGGATGTGCCGTCCAAAGATCATGGACCGTATCACGGAGTCCTCGTGGCTCGCCCTCTTTGAGACGGTCGTTCCATCACGTCTCACGGGAAACCGGCTTTTCCTCGACGTCCCCTCTAGCATCGCCAAGACCCGAATAGAGCAAAGGCACCTCGGCCAAATCAACGAGGTCCTGCGAGAGCTTGGCTTCGCAGACACCGAGGTGGTGCTAGGCGTTTCGGCCGGATCCACGGCCAACGTGTACAAGAGCGAAGCTCACGACGCCTCAGATGTGGACGAGCCGGAGCTATTCACTCCCGCGCCGCGTAATGAGCGGCAGCGGCTAGCCAGAACTTCAGTCGAGGAGAGGGGCATGATCAACCCGAGCTTCACCTTCGACGCCTTTGTCATAGGCTCTTCGAACAGGTTCGCCCACGCCGCGGCCCTCAGCGTGGCGGAAACGCCGGCCCGGTCGTACAACCCTCTCTTCATCCACGGCAAAGCCGGCCTTGGAAAGACCCACCTCCTTCATGCGATCGGCAACTACGCCCTTGACAACTATCCCGAGCTCAAGGTCAGATACGTGTCGACGGAAACATTCCTCAACGAGTTCGTCGACGCCATTCGCAAGAACAACACGGCGGCCTTCAAGCGCAGGTACCGGGAGTGCGACATCCTCCTCATCGACGACGTTCAGTTCCTCGAGGCCCGAGAGTCCCTGCAAGAGGAGTTCTTCCACACCTTCAACCATCTGCATGCGGCAAGAAAGCAGATGGTTCTGACCTCCGACCGGCCGCCGAAGGCGATCGCGACTCTCGAAGAGAGGCTGAGGAGCCGCTTCATGTCCGGTCTGATAACCGATGTGCAGCCGCCCGAGGTAGAGACTCGCCTCGCGATCCTTCGCAAGAAGAGCGAAATGATGGTCACCCCGGTTCCCGACGAGGTTCTCCAGTTCATCGCCCAGGCGATCAAGGACAACATCAGGGAGCTGGAAGGGGCTCTGATAAGAGTGAGCGCCTATGCGTCCCTCAACGGACTCTCTATCACGACCGAGCTCGCCAGGGAGTTGCTGGCCGACATGGTTGACTCTTACATCAAGGCCATCACACCGGAAGAGATCATCGAGACCATCTCGGCCTATTACGGACTCACGCCGCTCGAAATTCGCGGAGCATCCAGAAAGCGCCCACTAGTCGAGGCAAGACAGGTCGCTATGTACGTCTTTCGCGAGCTCACCGACCTCAGCTTCCCGGCTATAGGCAAGGAGTTCGGCAATCGAGACCACACGACGGTGATGCACGCCGTAAACAAGGTCGAAGGGCAGATGAGCGAGGATCGCGAGACTTACAACCGCGTAACTGCGCTGCTCACGAAGATAAGAAGTCAACAGCTGTGAATAAGTCTGTGGATAACTATGCCGGTGTCTGTGAACAAGTGTTGAAAACTTGGCAAACATTGGGCAAACTCGCGCGCGGCGTTGAGATGGATTCCACAGGGGTGTTGAATGGTGTGGAATTCCGAGGGCGAAGAAATTGGCTTGCCACCTGGAGGAAGATGGAGTTGTCCACATTCCACAGGACTACTACTACAACCACAAAAGAACAATGAATAAGGAGTTGTTAGTTGCGGTTCAGCTGTGAAAGGGATCTCCTCGCCGAGAGCATCGCGACTGCCGGCAGGGCGTTGGAGAGCAAATCCTTCGGTTCCGGGGTTCACCTGGACCTGACCGGCGACTCTCTTGTCGTTTCCGGACACGAGACCGACATCCTCATCGAGGTGCGGGCCGAGGTATTCGGAATCGAGGACGGGCACTGCGTGGTTCCGTCGCCGCTCACATCCGACCTCATCCGCTCCCTTGGTGAGGGAGTGGTCGAGATCGAAGCCGACGACATCAATCTGGCCATGCGCTCGCAGAGGGCACAGATGTCGGTCAACCTGATCAATGACTACAACCCGCCCTATGCTCGCCAAGCCGAATCCGAACCCGTGACGGTGAAGCCCTCAGACCTTCGCGATGCGCTCTCCCAGGTGATCAGAGCTTCTGCCAAGAGCGACGCGCGGGACTTCGTCTACACGGGAGTTCTCTTCGCTGCCACGGACTCGGGCCTGCGCCTCGTCGCAACCGACGGCGTTCGCATGGCAATTCGCGATATCGCCGGCCTGAACCTTCTTGGGGGCGACAGCGAGGTCATCGTTCCCGCCCGCTCTTTGGCCGAGTTGGAGAGGATGCTGGGATCCAAGTCAGCTCAGGACGAGCTGAGGGTGACGATTTCCTCGAAGGAGGCCTCCTTCGAGGTGGGCGACACTCTGCTGGTGACTCGGCTGATCGAGGAGAAGTATCGGGACTATCGCCAGATCCTTCAGCCGAGCTATCCGAACCGCATGGTCGCCCCCAAAAAGGAGATGATGGAGGCCCTGAGACGCCTGCGCCGCATGGCAAGGGAAAATCGCGACCTCACCAACTTGAAGATGGACATCACCGAGACTTCCATGGTCATGAGCGTTCACATCCCGCAGGTTGGCACCGCACGCGAGGAGCTCGATGTCACTTACGTTGGCGAGGACATCGGGTTGGCGTTCGATCCGGAGTTGCTCAACGAAGGCGTCGACGCCGTTACAAGCGACTACGTGGCAATGGAGATGACCGCCTCCAATAAAGCGGTGAAGATCTCCAACGCCGACAACTCGGATCTCACTTACCTGCTCATGCCCATCCGCCAGTAGTGCGGGGGCAAGTGCCTAAGGATTGCTTAGAGCCGCTGGCGGGGCGGTAGGCGTTGTACGCGGAGTTCGTGCAAATTACAGACTTCCGGAACATCGCTTCGATGCGTCTCGAACCTGCTCCGGTCGGTGTAACCGCCATAACCGGATCCAACGGTCAGGGCAAGTCCAGCATCATCGAGGCGATCAGCTATGCGCTTTCCGGACGCTCCTTTCGCAATGCCCGAAAGGAATCCATGGTCCGCAAGGGTTGCGATCAAGCCGTTGTGCGCGTCGGGTTGGCCGTGGCGGGCCGGCAGGTGCTGGTGGAGCTGGCCGTTAGGAAGGGGACTTCAGACAGCCTGCTGCTGAATCACAATGCAGCGGCGCGCGGGGAAGTGGCGAGGCTGGCCCCGTTGACGATATTCACCCCGCGCGACATCGATATCATTGCCGGACCACCATCCGAGCGGCGCGATTTCATCGATAACGCCCTTACTGTCCTTGGACCCCGCGCGGCTGAGGCGGTGGAGAACTACGACACACTTCTGCGTCACCGCACCTCGATCCTGCGTCAGATCTCGGCGACGAACTCCTCGTCGCTTGGTGAGATGCTCGACGTCTTCGACGAGCAGCTTGCGGAAGCCGGCGAGCGGCTGGCAAGGATGCGCCTAAGCCTCCTCGCGCGTATAGAGCCAGTGCTGTCCCACCTGTATGCTGGAATATCGGGAAAAAGTGACACCGTTTCGTTGTCCTATAGCTCCACCTGGGGACAAGATTTGCGAGAGGCCATGACCCGCAGCCGCGGCGAGGATCTGAGGAGGGGAGCAACCTCCGTAGGCCCTCACCGAGACGACGTAGCCTTCAGCCTGAACGGTCTTGACGCTCGCTATGAAGCCTCCCAGGGTGAGCAGCGAACCCTTGCATTCTCCCTGAAGATGGGCCTACATGAGATGGTGCGAGACCGTATCGGAGAGGACCCGATCGTGCTCCTGGACGACGTCTTCTCCGAGTTGGATCGGAGCCGCAGCGACAAGGTGCTCGAGACCGCGAAAGTTGCGCAGGTGATGGTCACGACCAGCATCGGAGACCGTCTTGACGAGAGGGTGCGCATGAAGCTCGAGGTGTCCGAGGGAGCCCTCCTGTGAAGAACTCCCGGCTTGGGATCGACTCGCCCGAGCTGCACGGGATCGACCGCTCACTTCGGATCCTGGCCAAGTTCCTCAACAAGGACGGGAGCCTTGAGCTGGAGAGGATACGGCAGGCCTGGGGGACGATTGCCGGGGATTCCCTGGCCGGCATAACGTGGCCGCTTCGGATCGAAGGGGAGCGGTTAAGAGTCGCCGCCGCAACGCCGGCAGCACGCGCAGCGGTGGCAATGGCCTCCGGGAGGATTCTCGGTGAGCTTACGAAGATGGGTTTCGGCTTCAGTGACATTGGGGCCGAGGTGAGAAGCGCCACCAGGCGCAGATGACTGCGGGTAGAGAGTGACTTCATTGGACGACACGTCAAAAGTAGGAGCGGAGTACACCGCCGAGTCGATCACGGTGCTCGAAGGCCTCGAGCCCGTCCGTATGCGCCCTGGAATGTATATCGGCTCCACGGGATCCACAGGACTTCATCACCTGGTTTGGGAAGTCGTCGACAACGCTGTTGACGAGGCGATGGCGGGGTACTGCGACCATGTCGTGGTCACCCTTGCGGCCGACGGCTCGGTAGAGGTGATCGACAACGGGCGAGGCATCCCGGTTGACGATCATCCTTCCTACCCTGGCAAGTCGGCAGCCGAAGTTGTGCTCACAGTCTTGCACGCGGGTGGCAAGTTCGGAGGCGGCGGATACAAGGTCTCCGGAGGTCTGCATGGCGTGGGCGTCTCCGTCGTGAACGCACTTGCGACCCGTCTCGAGCTGGAGATCGACCGCGACGGCAAGACATACAAGATGAGCTTCGCAGACGGCGGAAAAGTTGCTCAGCCTCTCGAGGCGGTGGGCAAGTCGTCCAAGCGGGAGCACGGCACAACGGTGCGATTCTGGCCCGATCCCGCCATTTTCGAGGAGATCGAATTCCGCGCCCAGACGGTTATCGAGCGCCTGCAGATCATGGCCTTCCTGAACAAGGGTCTGCGAATCGATTTTCGCGACCTCCGCGAGGGAAAGTCAGCCGCGGAGAGCTTCTGCTACTCGGGCGGCATCATCGACTTCGTCAACCATCTCAACTCCTCCAAGGAGTCGCTGTTCAAGAAGGTCGGCTACTTCTCCGCTGCCGAGGACAACCAGGAGGTGGAGATCGCCTTCCAGTGGAACACCGGCTACTACGAGAGCATCCACTCCTTCGCCAACGGCATCGCCACCATCGATGGTGGAATGCACGAGGAGGGCTTCAAGAAGGCTCTCACCACGGCAATCAACAAATACGCGCGCTCCCGTGGGCTCCTGAAGGAGAAGGACGACAACCTCCAGGGCGAGGACGTACGTGAGGGCCTGTCCGCGATCATTTCCGTACGCCTCACAGATCCGCAGTTCGAAGGCCAGACCAAGGGCCGGCTCGGGAACGTCTCCATCAGGTCGCTGGTCGAGCGCAGCTCGAACGAGCGGCTGGGCGAGTGGATGGAGGAGAATCCCAAGGAGGCCGTCCTCATCACCCAGAAGGCGATTCAGGCGGCACGGTCTCGTCTGGCGGCCAAGCACGCGCGAGACCTGACCAGGCGCAAGAGCGCACTTGAGGGAGCCGGCCTTCCCGGCAAGCTCGTCGACTGCTCATCGAAGAGCGCGGCGGAATCCGAGCTCTTCATCGTGGAGGGCAACTCCGCAGGAGGGTCAGCCAAGGACGCCCGCGATCCCCGGACGCAGGCAATCCTTCCCATCCGAGGCAAGATCCTCAACGTCGAGCGGGCCAGAGTGGACAAGATGTTGAAGAACCAGGAGATCATGGCGCTGGTCTCCGCGATCGGTGCCGGCATAGCCGACGACTTCGACGTCTCCAAGATCCGCTACCACAAGGTCATCATCCTCGCAGATGCAGACGTCGACGGCTCCCACATTCGCACGCTGCTCCTGACCTTCTTCTTCAGGCAGATGGCGGCTTTGGTGGAGGGAGGATACGTCTACGTCGCACAGCCGCCCTTGTACTCGACGCGAGTAGGCAAGTCCAAGATCTACCTGAAGGACGATGGGGCGAAGGCGCGTTTCCTGGCGGACAACCCCAATCACAAAGAAGAGTTCCAGCGCCTTAAGGGACTCGGCGAAATGGACTTTGACGAGTTGCGCGACACGACCATGGATGCCAGCAAGCGTTCGCTGCTGCAGATATCGGTCGAGCAGGCGGCACTGGCAGACGAGGTCTGCAGCGTCCTTATGGGCGAAGACGTCGAGCTTCGCCGCCGCTTCATCCAGACCAACGCCAAGGACGTCCGCTTCCTGGACATCTGATAACAGGAGACAGTTTTGAGCCCCCAAACCCCCGACTCCGGAGACCTCTTTCAAGGCTCCATCGAGCCCATTGAGATCCAAGAGGAGATGGAGCGATCCTTCCTCGAGTACTCGATGTCCGTCATCGTTTCGCGCGCTCTTCCCGATGCCCGCGATGGATTGAAGCCGGTGCACAGGCGCATCCTCTATTCCATGTTCGCCGAGGGTCTTCGTCCCGATCGCCCGCACGTCAAGTGCTCCAAGGTGGTTGGAGACGTGATGGGCAAATTCCACCCGCACGGCGACTCGGCCATCTACGAGGCCCTGGTCCGCATGGCTCAGGACTTCTCTTTGAGGCACCTGCTGATCGATGGGCACGGCAACTTCGGCTCGCCGGACCCCGAGACGGGGCCGGCGGCATCGCGTTATACGGAATGCCGGCTCAGCCCGATTTCGCTCCAACTCATGGCGGGTATAGACGAGGACACCGTCGACTTCACAGCCAACTACGACGGAACGGAGCAGGAGCCCGCGGTTCTTCCCTCCCGCTTCCCCAATCTTCTGGTGAACGGATCGCAGGGCATTGCCGTTGGAATGGCCACCAATATCCCGCCGCACAACCTGGAAGAGGTTGTCAACGCGGCCATCCACTTGATCGATCATCCCGAGGCCACGCCGGATGAACTGATGGAGTTCGTCAAAGGCCCGGATTTCCCGACCGGTGCGAAGATCCTCGGTCGTGGCGGGATCGTGGACGCCTATAGGACAGGCAAGGGATCCATCCGTATTCGCGCCAATGCCGAGATCGTGGAAGGCCGTACCGGCGGCCACCGGATCGTGGTCACCGAGCTTCCTTACCAGACTTCGGTCGAGCAGATCGAGCGCAAGGTCGCCGAGCTGGTCAACAACCGGGAGCTGGACGGAATCCGGGAGGTGCAGAACGATTCAGCAGGACGAGTCAACCGCCTGGTTGTCGAGCTGAAGCGCGACGCCAATCCGAATGTCGTCCTGAACAACCTCTTCAAGCTCACCCCAATGGAGAGCCGCTTTGGCGTCAACATCATTGCGCTTGTCGACGGGGTTCCGCGAACGCTCAACCTTGCCCAGGCGCTCACGGCCTACGTCCATCACCAGGTCGAGGTGGTTCGGCGCCGTAGCGAGTTCCGCCTGGCGAAGGCCAGGGCGAGAGCTCACATCGTCGAAGGCCTTTTGCGTTGCATCGACCAGCTCGACGCGGTCATCTCTTTGATCCGCACCTCGGACGACCGCCCGGCCGCTCGTGCGGGCCTGATGGCGGAGCCCTTCTCCTTCTCGGAAGTGCAGGCGAATCACATCCTCGACATGACGCTCGGCCGCCTGACGCGCCTCGGCCGCCACGAGCTCGAGGAGGAGATGGCAAATCTCAGGGAGACCATCGCCTTCCTGGAGGAGATGCTTGCCAACCCAGAGGTCTTGAATGGCGTGGTGAAGGACGAACTGGCGGCGGTTAGGGACGAGTTCAAGAACCCCCGTCGAACCGAGATCACGGTGGATCCGGGCGACTTCAGCGATGAGGACCTGATCGACGACGAGCCACGTGTGGTCATCCTCACAAAGTCCGGTTACATCAAGGCAATGAGCTTGGACGTCTTCCGCACCCAGCAAAGGGGCGGAAAGGGCGTTCAAGGGGCCAAGATAAAGGAAGAGGACGTGGTTTCGGAG
>JAKAEN010000032.1 GCA_021818355.1 Actinomycetes bacterium
CGCCGGATGCGTCAGTTGACGAAGATGAAGTTGCGCTTGCGAGACGCTGGTGCGACCGGCTCTTGAGGTCGGTTGACAGCCGTGCGGTCTTTACTACCGCAACGCTTCCCGAGAGTTGGAGCAGAGCGATCTGGGGCTACCGCCAACACGAGACGCGGGAGGACGCCGATGGACCAGTCGCGACTGGATGACCTCCGCAGGATCTTTGCACCCGTGCTCGCGGTTCTCAAACAGCACGGAGCAGAGATCACGGCTTTGCAGGGGCTCGCCGTGGCACGCCCCGGGTATGCCCTGGAGGGTGACACCTCCACCCCAGCACTTGTGCTGGCGTTTCACCCGCCTCGCCCTCAGATCGATCTGACAGAACTCACGACCCGGTTCGGAGTGCGCGTGGATTCCGTCGATGCCTCTCCGCCCGAACAGATTCGCGGCCAAACCACACCAACGTTTGTTTCTCCCTTGAGGTGCTTGCTCGAACCGATGGAAGTGCCCAGTTTCGCCCCAAGACGCGGCACCTATCAACCTCCCGCTGGCGAGAATGCGCCGCGGTTGGACCCCGTGGATGCCGACATGGAGGTCACCGTCTGTGCCAGCCCTGACGCTGGCTGGCCTACACTACGGGACTTCCTGCAAGAGGGGGTGCGAGAACGCCTCACTGTTGCTATGTATGACTTCACTGCCCGGCACGTGGAGGAGACGTTGCGGGCCCAGATGCGAGACTCCAAGGCGACCCTTCGGCTCGTGCTTGATGCGAGGCCGGCCTCCAACCTCGGCGGCCCCACCGGTGTCAACGGACATGATCGTGTCGAGGCCGACGTAGTCGAGCGGTTTCGGGCACTCCTCGGTGAACGCTTCGAGGTTGCACGTGCCTCGGTAGGGGCGCATGGCGCTGTGCCCAAGGCCTACCACATCAAGGTCGCCTCGGCCGACGGCGAGCGTGTCTGGCTTTCTACGGGCAACTGGCAGTCATCCAACCTAGCGCCGTTCGACTACGCCAAACCCGGTGATGCCCCACCGTTGCCACTTTCCCGGTACAACCGCGACTACCATGTGGTGGTCCGTCATCCCCCCTTAGCGACGTGCTTTGCAGGTTTCATCGAGTACGATGCGACCCTCGGCGGCGATTTCGCGGAGCTGGAGACTGATGACGGTCCGATGCTGCTCGTGCCCGTCGCCGAGGCCCCGGAGGACTTCGCCGCGATCAAGCGTTACGAACCTCTGAAGGTGCAGGGGAGGATCAAGGTCTCGCCTTTGCTCACCCCCGATAACTTCCCCACATTCGTGAACTCGCTCCTCCAGGGCGCAAGGAGGCGGGTCTGGATTCAGAACCAGTACCTCACCCCCAACGAAGACGGCGACAACTTCCCCGAGTTTGACCGCCTGCTCGAGCTCCTTGGGCGCCTTGCCGGGCAGGAGCTTGACGTCCGGCTATGTCTCCGCGCGTGCCAGCCTCAGCATCGCGACCTCATCCTGGCCGCCGGCGTAAAGGCCTCTCAGATTCGGCTGCAGCGCAACTGCCATGCGAAGCTCCTCGTCGTTGACGACGACTGGGTAGTGGTGGGAAGTCAAAACCTTTCGAATGATGGCTTTGTGGCCAACCGCGATGCCAGTCTGGCGTTCGAGCACAAAGAGATCACGGACTACTTTGCGACGATTTTCGAAGCCGACTGGGAGCGGGCATCGCCTGTCAGCCGGGGCGATTCCTTCGCGGCGCGCCTGGCAACGGGCGAGAGCGTCCCAATGGGGTGGACTCGAGTCCCCTGGCGGAAGCTATATGACTCAGATCCTCCCCGCCCGACGGTTGCAGTCTCCGTACCCACCCACCCGACCATCACCGCGGCAGGGGCGGAAGAGGACTTGCCATTCTTCGGCGTCGACGCCGCAACGGGTCATCGCCGCCGTGAACGGACGAAGGACGTCGCCAGAGCCATTCGCAACAACCAAGGCATGCCCGGCGCCGACCTCCAACGGGTAGGAGCCGTTGCCTCGACACCCAGCTTTGGCCTTCCTCTTGCTGTCAATCCGGAGAGTCTTTCTGACATGGGGTGGGCTGTCGTGTGGGCACCTTCGGTTTCGAACGAAACAAAGGGAGCGCTGCGCCCTCTGCTAGAACTCAGGTACCGCCAAGTCAACGACGACACGCTCTTCCGTGAGTTCGATTACCTGGATGACGAGACAGCCCGAGGCTTCCTGCAGCGGAACTCCGTGGACTTCGGGGGCGTGCGACCAGAAGCCGTGCCCTTCTACCTTCTGCTGGTAGGCGATCCGGCCGAGATGCCGTTCACCTTCCAGACCGTGCTGGACGTGGAGTATCGGGTCGGGCGACTGCATCTTCCCACCCCTACCGCTTATGCCCGGTATGCCGAGTCGGTCATCGGGGTTGAAAATGGTGGCGCTCGGCCGAGGGATCGCGTACTCCATGCGTTCGGTCCGGCCCACCCCGGTGATAGCGCGACGACACTGAGTTGTGATCAACTGGTGCGCGCAGCCGCCGGATGGCTGGCCACGTACGGTGCGATTACGGCCAGCAATAGACTCCGGGTCCAGACCGATGCGGGTGCCAGCGCAACGAAAGCGCGACTGCAGATGTTGCTGCGCGGCAAAGAGAGCCGTCCGGAGCTACTGTTCACGGCAGGCCACGGGTTGGTCTTCCCGCCCAACAGCAAGCAGCAGAGCGCCGAACAGGGAGCACTGGTCACCGCGGATTGGGACGGGTTCAGTAGCATTCGTCCCGCGGACCGAATGGCAGGCGCAGATGTGCCATCGGACGCGGATGTGCTAGGTCTGGTGGCATTCCTCTTTGCGTGCTTCGGGGCGGGGACCCCGAGAATGGACTCTTTTCCCACCGCGCAGGGTAGGCTGCTGGCTGACAAGCCTCTTGTCTCCGCACTGCCACAGGCGCTGCTCTCCCATGACAGAGGCGCTGCAATAGGCGTCTTCGGGCACATCGACCGCACATTGACCTGGTCGATCCAGCCTCCTGGGGCTCGGGTCGCAACGGATCCGTTTGCTCGGGCGGCGCTGGCCGTGCTGGCTGGGTACCGCCTTGGAAGCGCTTTGGAGGACCTCAATCAGCGCGGTGCCTCCTTGGCTGCGACTCTGGCTTCGACGCTGGCCCCATCTGCACCACCTTTGAGCGACGCCGAGCTGGTTCGTACGTGGGTGCAGCAACGCGATGCTGTGGCGTTTGTCTTGCTCGGTGACCCCGCGGCGCGCCTTCCGCGGTAGAAGGGAGGCCATCGGCTGAGTCCAATGGCACAACCGGCAGCGCCCTCACAAGGAATTCGGGGATGTCAGCCTTCCTGACTCCGCGGAAGCCTCTCGAACGAAGACTGAGCAACGCGGGCTGGGTCAGTGGATCCGGCACGAGGCTCCTTTCGGCGGCTCGAAGCCCAGACTCTAGCGCTTCGTCGGTCGCTACGGTTATCGGTGCCGCCGGGACATGACGACAGGGTGACTGTGCCCTGCTGAGAGGACGAGCAAAATGGCTGTCATGATCAACGCACAGACGAAGCGAATCGGCCTGGCTCTCTCGGGCGGAGGCTTCAGGGCCGCGGCATTCCACCTCGGGGTTCTTAAGAAGCTCTACACACTCCACCTCTTGGACAAGATTGACCTCCTTTCGTGCGTGAGCGGGGGAAGCATCGCCGGCGGAGTTATGGTCACCCATCGTGATCCAGCGGAGGCCCTTTTGGCCCTTGAGAACTACCTCGCAACTCGATCAGTCGCTGTCGCTTCAGTGATTGGTGGCCTTCTCGACCCATTTGAGTCTCGCCTCGATAAGCTCGCCGAGTCGTACGATCGGGACCTCTTCAACGGGCGAACTCTCTCAACACTTCGCGACGGGCCACGGATTTACTTCAACTCGACAAACCTAGCTACAGGTAACCTCTTCTTCTTCGTCGCGGGTGGCGGACATCCCGAGGAGATGGGTGACCATGAGTTCGGCGTGGCTGATGCATCAGGGTTTCCCCTCTGCAAGGCCGTCGCGGCCTCGTCGGCGTTCCCGCCGGTCTTTCCACCGCTTCGGCTGGATTCAGACATTTACCCGCCGGCAGGGAGGTCTGAGTATGTCACGCTGACCGATGGGGGCGTTTACGACAACATGGGAGTAAACCCACTGCTCCTGGCTCGGAACCAGCTTGACTACCTGATCATCAGTGATGGAGGCAAGCCATTCGCGGTTGAGGACCGCCCGACCGAGCATGGGCTTGTCGTGCTGAGGGAAAGCCTTTCAATCATGATGGAGCAGATCCGCGGCCTCGAGTTCGATCGAATCGAATACAGGCACAAGGCTGGGAAAGGCCCTACGCCCCTGTGGTTCTCGATCGACAGCACCGAAGGCGAGGCGACCCCTGGCGACGCAGCCTTTGCATCCGCCATCCGCACTGACCTTAAGCTGCTCTCTCCAGCACAGTTGAACGTGCTTGCGCGACATGGGGCGAGCCTCCTGGAAGCACGTCTGACCCGGTATTCCCCGGAACTCCTCCAGGCTCACTAGAAGCTCACCTACCCGCACCACAACCCAATGCCACGGCCTGCAACTTCGACACCTATGGCCTTGGTGCTCCCGTTATCTCAATAAGAGGACCTACTTACGCGACGGCGACCGTGGTGCAGCAGCCGGATCATACGCCTTCTTCGTCCCCGCCCACACCTGAACTCATTACCTACGTTTGCACCACCTGCCGGCACGTTCCTCAAATGTAGTACTTGAAGTTAGGGAGCCGAGTTGTCACGGTCGGGTTGCTCACCAGGATCTCGCCGACAGCATCGCTGAATTTCACGGTTACCGGCGAGGATTCGCCCAAGCGGCAAGCGTTGTAGTTCAGCTTCGTAAGGCCGAAGATATCCTTCACAACCTGTTCGATATCTGCTTGCCCGTGCTGGACATCGATGCGCAGCGGAGCTGGCACCTCCCAGCCATCGTAGGTGAGGACTGACGGTTTGAAACCGCTAGCCCACAGGTATGCCGTGCGGCGGTTCAGAATCCACGTCGACCCACGAATGACAGGCCACCTCCCTCGTCGATACAAGCGCACACCGTCCCCGCCCGGCCGTACTCGCACGCCGACGAGCTTTGTTCCGGCTGGACATGCCTCTCTGTAGCCGCTGAACTCTTCGTCATCGATGTTCGAGCGACAATGAAGAAATATCTCACGGAGGCCTTTCCCTCCAAGCGTGCCATAGTTTTCTAGGACGCCCGAGAGCAGGTCGCGAGCAGCGGTCCGGGAAAGGTGGTACTCACCATGTTCCGGCGAGTACCAGGGGCCGAATTCCCCACGGAATACAACGCCGTCTCCTGTGTCGAGGAACATCTGTGCTGCGCAGCAGGCGGTCGCCTTGTTAACTCTGTCGTCTGCTCGGCGAAAGGCGATACCCACATAGCACACGCCCTCCCGAGCCGTGACAAGTCGCCACGGCTTCCCACCGGCCTTGTAGTAGATGGCCGTCGACAAATTCCATGCTCGGTCGGAGAGCGGAGTGAGTCCTCGCTTTCCACCCGCTGCTGAGCCGCGCAAATCTAGCGTTGATTCCCTGATGATCTGCATGGGAACTCGGAGTTCCATTGCCCTCGCCTTGATCTGGCGGCGGAAGTCGGGCGAGAGTCTGTACTGTACCGGATCATAGGTTCCGAAGAGGTCTGGCTGAAACACCCTCAAGGCCCGATCCCTCGCTGAAACACGCTCGCCGTGACCGGTGGGGACGGAAGAAAGTGGGCGGCAAGTCAGCCACACCTCATCCGGCACAATACAAAACATCACGTCCAAATGCTCGTCGACATTTGCCGCCAGACGCAGTGCATCTAGGTACTGATTGACAACGTCGTACACGCGTCTATGCCGATCATTCAGTGTGGCCGCCTCTAGGAGGCGATCCCGGTTAAGTATGCGCGCCCAAGCCGCTTGTCCTTGCCACGTCGAAACAAAAGCAGCCTCAAATCCCGGAAACGGTGGCCACAGGCGGTGCTCCTTGTCCTCGTTGCCTGGCTCTCCGTACGAGCACGACACGATCGGGTTGGTAAGAACCTTCGAAAACAGCTCGAATCCAGCGATACCCTCCGGAGTACCAACCAATCCATACGCGACTCCCTTGGGTCCGGACGGCAAATCCGCATCGAACGGCCCAAATAGTCCGAGTCCCGCGTGTGGGTCCACCAAACGCTGCCCGAACCGAAATTCGAGCTGGGGCTCCTCAAGTATTGTGACCCCGCCGGGCATCACGGTTCTTCTTCCCTGAGCTCATCGAGATCATCGATGCCGGCTTCCGTTGCCTGTTGTGCCTGTAGTCGTGCCCTCAAAGGCGCCAGGGCCGCCTCGTTCACCCGAGTCTCTACCTCTGCCTCAATGGGCTTCGCCTCGAGCACGACCTGTTCTCCAGGAATCTCCCCGATGGTGATCCTGCCAGAGCCCGCCGCAAGATGGGCCCTTAATGCCATCTGCCTGCTTAGCCATTGGTGATTCCACCAGCTCTTGACGATTGCCTTGCGACGAGCATTTACTCTCGTGGGTTCTACTTCCAGGCCTGCCGCATCAACCAGATGCAAATGAATCTTCACGACAGCCGCGAACGGGTCCACGATGTTGCGCCGAATTGAGAACGACACGCCGAGGTGGTGAACAATAACAATCTGACCTATCTTCCGCCGCCCAACAACAAGAAGGCCGGTCTGACGGCCCTTGTAGCCCATATAGCGCATTCGATCGCGCGCGAGCAATCCACTGGGAAAATAGAAGTACGCACCCCTCTCATTGAACATCAGGCCTCTTTCGAAACACTTCACCGCGAGGGATTTCCGCAGGAGAGAGCTCACCACGTCACGAGCCGGCACTCCGTCCACTGACTCGGCCTCGCGCCAGCAAACTCCAAGGGGCGTCCCTGTCCGGATTTCCAGGCCAAGCTCCGCTGGTGGTGAGGTGAACGCTAGAAGCAGCGTGTTCGAAACTGGGTAATGCGCCCAGCGCTTTGGCAACACTCCCAGGGTGGCAGGATCGACTCTCCCTGCCATCTCAAAGCGTTGCACCACTTCAGGCACCTCGAGGAACCTCAAGACGTTCGACTCGAGGATCTCCGGTTCGTCGAGAACCGCCTCAATGTTGAGAAACGCAGACACACCCACCTTCCGCCCCTCTTCGACACTGTGCCGAGGTACCTGGCACACCTCGAGTTTCTTGAGCAACTGGCAGAGTCCATCCGCCCAGTTTTCAAAGGGAATGTAGGTGATATCGGTGAGCTGCCATGGGAGATTAGCGGGCTGTGTCCCATCCACATTGAGCGGAATCAGGAATTCCTCCCCTCGTTGCTTCCCTAGGGTGAGGGCAAGTTGGCGTTCCTTCGAAGGATTCTCCTTGCGGATTGAGTGACTGGAAATGAGGTGCAGCATTCGGTAGGTCCTGGCCTTGATCGCACGATCGATATCCTCTGGCCACCGTTCGCCGCCGAGAAGCTTCAGCCGATCGCACCAGACCATGTATCCCTCGACCGTGAGCTTCAGCGCCAACCACTCCGCCAAGGCGCCATCCTCCCAGGCATAGCTTATGAACAGATGATCCCGTAGCATAGGTTGATCGCCTTCGTTTGGCTGTCCAGGCACCCGCCTCGCCCCCACGCCCGCGCGCCTCTGGGAGGCATCCCCAGACTCGAAGCGGGCCGTCTTCTAGCTCTTTTCTTTCCGAACTCCCTTGAACGGGTCACTGCCCTGTTTCTGATCGATGAACTGGCCGGTGTCGGAATCCCGCTTGATCCAACGCTCGACCTTTGGGTTGTACACCTGCGACCGCCTCCGAACTGCTCCCTGGCGGTGTCCGTCACCGGTCGGTGGGTTCTTGGCCATCTCGCTTCCCTCCATGGCGTTGGGTCACCAACGCACGCACCTTGCGCTCGAACTCCGTGACAACCTCCTCCGTGATGAAGGCGTTGTTGTCCCTGATTCTCCTTGCGGTGGTGCAGCCATCCTCAACACCCAGCACCGCCAGCGCAATGAGATCGACCATCACCTCGAGTCCCCATGCAATCCCCACACCCTCACTTGTGCAGGCCTTCCGGAGCGCCTTATCGTTCGTCATACAGCACCAGCCGTGGTCCCGTGCCAGGATCAGACAGAGCGCGTCGTCGAAGGCAATCCCTGGCCTCCCCTGGCCCGCTTCAAGCAGTTGCTCGATGGTCGGAACGACAACCGTCAAACCCAGCCGCTCGCACTCATTCACGCTGAGCTGTTCCACTTTCTCGACGACGGCTGTCGCGACGTACACGGGGCCGGTATGCCGAACCAGCAGGCTCAGAATCGATCGGTCCGCGTCCGCGTAGTCGATGAGGACGTTTGCGTCGGCAATGAGAGGAACGCGCGATCGCTCCACCTATAGATCTCCGACCCAGCTCGCGGCACGCGCTCGCATCTCGGGAAGTCGAAGGGCCAGGATATCGGCGCCACGAGACAAGCTCACCGCTCCGGTCTCGATCCCCCTTCGGACGAGGAACGAGAGGCGATCGCCCCGAAAGTCACTCGGAGAAAGGTCATCCGGCTCTCCTGACCTTGAGCTCTCAGGAAAGCTCCCGTGGTAGGCGTCGACCCTGAGCCCTTCCGGCTCCGCGTCCTTACCTAGCGTCCGTCCATGGGCCACTCGGTACGCATTCTGAAACATCTGCCAGACGTTCACATCCCCGCCAACCTCCTGCTGGAGACGGTACAGCACGGTCTTGTAGGAAACACGGAAGATGCGTTTCACCTTGAGGACACGCTCTACGAACGCCATTCCAGCCGTCTCGCTCCATTCCTTCCTGAACGACCGGTCGGGCATTAGGAAGTGCGCCGCAAAGAGGTTGGCTTCCTGCTCACGGCCTCTTTCCTCGGTAAGCTCCGCCACATCGTAATCGCCAGGATGAAGGACAAGGTGCCCAAGCTCATGTGCGGCGGTAAAGATCCAGCGCTCGACCGAGATTCGCTCCCAGGTGTTTACGACGATTGCTGGACCGCCGTCCTCAGGGCCCACGGAAAGTCCGAAGAAGCTCGGTGAGGCCAGTACCAGCGAGAACAGTTTGATTCCCTTGGACTCCAAGAGCCCACAGATATCTCTCACCGGCTCCTCTGAACCGATACCAAACGCCCTGCGCACACTGTTGGCCGCTGCCACCGGATCACTGGGCACCTGCCCTGGCACCTTCGATCCCGTCCGGGCATCCAGGAGGTCTTCGAGTTCGTTGAAATCCTTTAACCAGCCCGCCACTGAGGCAAGGATCTGCTCTCGGGTGGTCAGCTTCTTCAGCGCCCTAAACCTCACCTGCTTGAGCTGCGCCACAGGGGTGACGATCTGCTGGACACGAACGTCTAGCGCGGCGGCGAGCGCCTGCAGGGTGTCGACCCGAGGTAGAGACTGTCCGGACTCGATGTTACGGTAACCGACTCGAGACAGCCCCGCGCTGTCAGCCAGTTTCTCCTGAGTCAGCCCCTTTGAGACGCGCAAGCGGCACAGGTTTGACGCAATCGCCTGCGAGCCCATACGACACCTCCCAATACACAAGATAAGTCATGATACAGGCATTGTCAAGATGATAATACCCGTCGGTTAGAACTTCTTCAGCCCTTCTGCGGCCGCTTTGGCTTCCTCGCTCAGCTCTTCGCTCCCCTCCTGGCTCTTCTCCTGGTGGTCCTCGCTCAAGTCTGCAATCTCTCGCAGGAACTCCGCCGCTTCGGAGCGTGCCCGGGCCGTCTGCTCCATCTCGGTCAGGTACCGGCCGGCGGCGGCGCCGCGCCCCTCGAGCTCATGGGCAGCGTTTTCCTCGTCAGCCGAGGCTTCGTTGGTCGGCGTACTTACGTCCCGCTGTTCCTCCCCGACACCCTCCATGACCTCTCCGTGGTGCCGCTCTGCCTCGCCGGCCACATGTCGCTCGATCACATCGGCGATTTTGCGGAGCTGCTCGGCCGTCTCGCTGAGCGCGGGATCCTCCATTCCATCCCAGGCGTCCCGCGTCGCCTCGACCTCCTTCTTGTGGTCTTTCGCACCCTCGAGCCGGTGCTCAGTCTCGTCCTCGGCATGCTTCTCCTTGTCGGCCACGTCTTTCTTGGACCCAAGCTCACGCATGCCCGCCTCCTTTGGGATCGTCAGCAGCATGGGAACTCTTGCCGGCACCCCTGCCGTCCAGCGCGCTGCTGACCGCGCGCACAAGGTCGTGCAGGCGTTCCCGATAAACCTTTCCGACGGTCCCGATCCCTTCTTCGCCAAGGACGCGCCCCAGCCATCCAAGGCGCCGCTCCAGCCGCCGTCTCGTCAACTCCGTCTGTGCCACAACGCGCTGGAGCGAGTGGTGATCCTGGTACCCTTTCCGGGCCAGAACGCCTCTGCACTCCTCCAGAAGCTCATCCTTGCTGCTGACCAGGAGGCTTTCGAGCTCCGCTGAAAGTCTCCTTTCGGTTGCCTCACGGAACCACTCCTGTTCCGCAAGGATCGCGAGGACCTGGTTGTCGTCGGGAGGATCTCCGGCCCCGTTTGAACCGTCCACCTCGAGGTGCACCGCGCGGTAGATCCCGTTGAAGAACACCAGAGCCTCGCCGGGCATCAGACGCGACAGGGACTCTTCCACCGCGGGTTCCAGGAGCATCGCTGCTGCAATCGTGTCCCGCTCTTCACCGTCCGCCACGCCGTGCGTGATCTTCACATTGGTGTTCTTGACCACCTCGGGGGCGACCGCCGAAGGGATTTGATCCACCACAATGATGCCCACCCCATAGGCGCGAATCTCCGCGAGGAGCTTGACGAGGAAGCGCGCCGCGTGACCTTCCGGGTCGGCCTCCTCGTTCCCCCGCGAGACCCCGCGGTGCGCCGGAATGAGGCCGTGTGCCTCCTCGATCACGATCACGAGACGGAGCTTCCGGCTCGGACCGAGGGTGCGCAGGTCGCGCAACAGCGAGCTGAGGTAGAGAAGGGTGAGGAAGCTCTGCTGGCGCGAGCTCAAGGCCTGCAACTCGATGATTGTAGGCCATGCAAGGAGGTCCGAGATGGCTGGAAACGGCGCCGACGTCCGAAATATCCGTCCCACGCTGCCCCAGGTCAGCGGTTGTACCCTCTTCCGGATCGCGGCATCGAGGTTTCCCGCCACCTCTCCCTGGTACCCGGCCTCCTTGGCCACCGCGCGGACCCCCCGCAGCAGGGCGTCGATGTCCGGGAACCGATTGCACTCTTCGCAAAGGTCCTCTTCGTCGTCCCCGGCCTCCTCATATGCCCAGCGCACCCCGGCGTCAAGGAACGCGTCCAGCGGGCCACCCAGCGACATCGTCGCCGCCAGGCACATGGTCAGCGTGGCAATGTGCTCCTCCACCGTGCAGCCGTGGGGAACCACAAACGGGTTGAACCGAAGAGGGGACAGACGCTCCAGCCCAGGCGTGAAGATCCGTAGCGACCCCGCCCAAGCGTTGCCGCACTGCAGCAACGCCCGGTATTCCGCCTTGGCTGGCTCCAGTACGACAAACGGGATCCCGAATTTCTCCCAGAGCTGCCTCAACAGGACCTTGATCGTCGTCGTCTTGCCGGAACCCGTAAACCCCGACGTGAACACGTGCCGCAGAAGCTCGTTGACACCCATCGAGAAGAGGTGGCCTGTCTCGACGGCGCGCCCGATGACCAGCGCAGGCTCCCCAGTTGTCGCTCCATTGGCTGCGCCCTCGGCTGTGGTGTCGAGGTTGATCGTCCGGAACGCCGCGCCCCGGCTCGTCGGCAACCGCAGCATCGCGCCCCCCACCTCGCGTCCGACGATGCGGTTGAGGCTCCTGATCCGCTGGAGGCGGAGCCCCCGTGCCGGGTCCGTCCCGCGCAGCGCTTCTAGGCGCTGCTCGGCATCGCGGGCCGCGCCCGTCAGAGCCGCGACAGGGCGCTGCCCCTCGCCGTACCCCGAAAACGACCGCCCCAGACCAAGCGCGGCCTCATGCCCCGAGTCTCCCGGACCGAGGTGCACCACGTCGAACCGCTGCCCGCCGGCCAGCGAGCTTCCGATCACACGACTCAGCAGCTCACCAGCAGCGGGGGACGAACACATGACCCGGATCGTGAACTCGTAGACCAGGCCGCCGAGCAACACTTCGAGCAACGCCTCGAGATCCTTCCGCAGGCGACCGGCGATCGGGTCGCCGCGTCGGGCCAGATCCACCGATCGGCCGGTGCTCCGCCGCTCGCTGGTGTATGCCGATTCAAGCAGGCTGAGATGCTCGATCTCCTCGCGCAGAGCTGCGACACCGGCCTCCGGAAGCGAGACCGGCCTCACGATCAGGTCGGCCACACAGGGGACACCGATTGAGGGCAACACACCGTCAAGCAGCTCGCGCCATTCGAGACCCGCACCCTCGCCGGCCAGCGGGGCAAGGCTGTAGCCGGGTTGCCCCGAGGCCAGATCCACAAGCTGTTCGCCCCCCGTCACCACGAAGACATGGAGATCGCCGCCGGCAGTGAGAAGACTCGCCGCCTCGGAGATGGACGACTCCCTGACCCGGCAGAACGCCCGGATCGCGTGATCCGGGGCCAGCCCCAGTTCGTGCTGTGGAACGCGGAAGAAGAGCTTCGCCCGTGCCTCGCCCGCACCTGCGTCCAAGGCAAGCCTGAGCCCGACCTCATTGCCGCCCCCCGGTACCGTCGCGTCAAGTGCCTTCACCAGGGCACTCGCCCCACCTTCGTCCGCTCCCTGACCGTATCGCAGACGGAACTTCGGCTGCGACAGGTCCAACAGCACGTCGACTCCAAGGATCCTCGGCACCGGTGGCGGGCTCTTCACACCAGCACTTCCGTCAGGGGTTGCCGATGTGGCGCCCGGCCCACCGATCCTTCCGTCGTCTCCCGTTCCACGCCCGCGGCCGGCGCTCTTCATCAGCTTGAGAGAGGGAGTTCGCGGTCGAGCCGGTCTGTCTGTCATCCCATCACCTCCGCCAGGTCACGAGATGCACTTCACTGGACCGGGCTTCTTGGCAATCGCGTGGCTCTCGAGACGATGCCCGGTCTCGATGAAGACCTCAACGCTCGCGTTGCGCAGCGGTGCAAAACCCGGAAGTCTCTCGAGGTCGCCGTGGTTCAGCCGGTCCAGGATTCCCCGTCCCGGTGGCACTTGGTCCGGTTCAACCACCAGACCCGAGTACACGGAAAGCTGCAACGCCCCCGCCACCAGCGCCGGGCGCACCGCGAAGACAAGGTCCGACACCTCAGGCTCGTGGCCTCCGTGCTCGACGACCACCCAAGCCCGTCCCGTTCTCGGTCCGAGCGCCTCCTCGACTCCCGTCCAGAACCGTAGCTCCAGGGCCGCCCAGTCCTCCTCCGCTGCCACCTCCATCGCCGTCGAGGCAAAAAGGTCCGAGACTGGCAGGCCACTGGTCCCGATGCTGAATTCGTTGCCGTTGACCTTCTCGAGTGAGAGCAGAATGAGGCGCCAGGCGTCCGGTCCTGCCGCGCTCACAGCCGTCAGCATGTTGATCCAGGAAGCCTCACTGATCCTGTCGTAGGCTCTCTCCACTTCGATCACTACCAGCCGGTGTGCCTCGTCCTCGGACCGTTCCGCGCCCCGACGGGGGGCCGCGAGCCGCTCCGCGCGCTCGCGCATCGTCCCGAGCGTTGGTTCCTCCGGATCCTGCCAATCCAGCAGGTTGGCGGTGATGAACGAGTCACAGACGGCAAGCGCTCCATCCGGGTTCTCATGCTTCCAGAGCTCGATCAACCGGCTCGCCGCGCCCAACATCTCCTCGCCCCTTGGCGCCTTACCGTCCTCTTGCTGCAGCATGTAGCGCCCCGCGTATTGGACGGGTCCCCCTGGCACGTCGGCGAAGAGAGCCCACCAGTCCGCCAAGGCATTCTTCTCTCCAACCGGGTTCCTGGCGTTTCGAGCGGCGCGCGCCACGATCTCCAGGGCCGTGCTCCTGACGTCAAGCCCCACCGAGGGATCCGCGATCAGGTCCCGCGCCGCGACCGTTGCCAGAAACCCGTTCCCACGCTGGAAGCTGCTCCGTGACCGGATGAGTCCGCCGTATGCAGCCGCCTCACCCGCGGCCTGTCCCGGTTCGGCCGCGGCGATGGCCACCGCGGTGAGCCGCTCACGGACGTCGTCCTCCCCGACCTCGCCGGCGACGTCAAGGGCCGTCGCGATCCACCAGGCCTTCGCGCCTTCACCGACCTCATCCCAGGGTGCCTCGGCGAGCGCAATGAGGCACATCCCAAGCTCGTTTGCCACCGCGACCTGGCCTCCGCCGCGCAGCTCCGTGGCGAGCAACCTGCTCTCCTCCAACACGTGCCACGCACACGCCACAGCGGCCGAGTGTCGCTCCGCTGCGAGGCCTTCATCGTTGAGCCCGGCGAGCTCCTGCCACAAGACCATGAACCTTTGGAGTTCCTCCGGCAGGTGCGCGAGCGACATCCGCGCAGTCGATTCTCTCGCCCGAGGCCGGCGTGCCGCCAGCGCCCCCGACCACGGGACCAGCGCCGAGGACCGTCCTGTTGGAGCCCGCCCTTTCCCGCCATTTGTCTTTCGTGCCATGTTCGCCTCCCGTGCCTCCGCGTCGGATCAACGCCTAGGTGCGCCCTTTGCGCCCGTGCCGCACGCCTTCCTCGATGAGATCGATGGCGGCTCGCAACGCGAAGTCGCAATCCATGTCCGACCGCCAGACCTTCTGAAGCTGCAAGGGCAGCACAAGCCACTCGTCGGGGCCGGCGAGGAGCCGAACTTCAGGCGCGTGCTCCGGAAAAGTCCGCGGCAGCCAGGCGCATGCCTGCCGCTGTTCGCCGCCGGACAGCCTCAGAACGCCCTCGAACGCCAACGCTCCGTCGCGGAGAATCCTCACGACCATTTGAACGTCAGCGCTCTCGAGCAAGGCCCTCGCCGACTCCAACTCGCTTTGGTAGCGGCCCGGATCCGCCTGCCACCAGGGTGGAGTCCGCAACGCATCCAGCACCATCCGCCGTTCGCAAGCGTCGCGAAGACGCCCGAATGCGGGGTCTCGTTCGACCTCGATCGCCCCGCTCAATGCGTCCACCACGCGCTGCAGCGGTTGCGACCGATAGGACACGAGTTCGTTCATGGGTTCCCTCCCCTCACAGTCGGAACCACGGCAAGGACGGTACTGACCCGGTCTCGGAAGGCGCTCTCCCGTGACCTGAACTGTCTCGAGTCTCAGCCGGTGGCGCCAACGACCTGCCCGGCCCTGGTCCTGCACCTGACGCCGACCCCGAGTGCTGAGCGGGAAGCGCCATACCCGCGATCGCATCCGCCTGTGCACGTTCCTTCTCCAGCGTCGCGAGCCGCTCCCTCGCGCTCCGGATGCATTCGCCTAGCTTCCTTAGCAGGTCACCGAAGAAGTTGCGCTCGGCGTGCCAGGCGGTGGTCGCGTTCCGAAGTTCGTCCGTGTATCGTCCGAAACTCCGGCGCCGCAGGGTCTCAATCCCTCTCTCGCCTTGATCCTGCGCAGCTTCGATTTCGCCGCCCAAGCGCCGTGCTTGGGTGCTCAGCGCCTCGATCTCGCGCCGTTGGGACGCGCCCTCCTTTGCCATCAGGCCCGCCATCTCTTCGCGTTCTCTTGACTCTCGCCGAAACCTCGCAATCACCTCCGGCGTGGGCTCGTCGAAGTAGCCCGGCGCCGTGAGGAACTGGGCTGCCAGTCGCCGACAGGACGCTTCGCTTGACAGCGCCGCGCCGAGCGCCCTCAAGGCTTCTCCCATCCGCGCGCACAGTTCTTCGACCTCCCGCTCCCAGTCGTCTCGGGACTTCCTCGGCGTGTTCCCGCTTTCCATCGCGCCCTCCTACCGCACGGTGATGACAATGTTGACGTTGGCAGCCACGGGACGGCCCCACTCGTCCCTCGCGCCTTCCCAGTGCGACCGCTCCACCACTTCCCTGAACCGCTCCTGTACGAAGCCCGCCAAGGGGAATCTCGCCCCGACCGATTCGACGTGAGCGCGCCCCGCTGCGTCGATCACTGCCCTGACGGAGATCCGCTCCCCGGCGTAGGGCGCCAGCAACGACCCCACCGACGAGGGGTACTCAATACCTCCACGCAGTGCCGCCGGTTGAGGCTCTACCGGCGCGCGCACGGTGAGGGTCTCCTGGATCGAACCTGTCGGCTTCCCGTTGACCTCCCTCGTTGGTGATGATTGCGATGAGCCCTCCGGGTGAACGGCCGAGCGCCTTGGCGGTGAGGCAAATGACCGCGACTCCGCGACGGTCGACCGCCGCTTGACCACGGGCGAGCGGGAGCGCAGGACCTTTCCTCCAGAGGCCTCACTGCGGGCCAATGGCTTGTTGTGGATCAGCGTTGGGGCGACGGTTGATGGCCGTACTGGCGGGCTCGAGACAGCTGGCCCCGTTCGGACTAGCCCTTGCCCGAGGTACCCGAGCCCCATCGCAATCAGGCATATGGCGGCCACCAGGGACAGTGCCGCGACCAGCGGCCGGCTCTTCCCCGGGACGCGACCCCTGCCGGGCGATGCGCCACAATCCAGAGCCGAGGACACGGCGCCTAGTGACCGGAGGGGAACCGACGCATTCACCGGCACCTCGACCGCCTCAACGTCAATGACCGGTCCCCCATCGGACCCGAAGACGACTTCCTCTACCTCCGAAACCGCTTCCTCGCCAGCGGTGAACCCGGCCGAGGGTTGGCTCTGACAGTCGCCGCCGTTGGGCGAAGGGTGAGCGCCGCCTGCGACAACAACGTCATCGCCGCCGACCGCGACGGCTCTGGCCTTGTCGAGCAGCCCGAGCTCCTGGAACGTCGGCTCTTTCGCAGGCGTTGCTGGCATCTGCTGGCCATTCGGCGTCGGGGTCTGTTCTGATCGCACCGGCCAGCTGTCAGGACAGAACGATAGCGTCGACGCCGCCGGTGGGAGCGAGACCTCTCCGAAACACTGCTCCTGGCGTCTGGTCCGCAGG
>JAKAEN010000033.1 GCA_021818355.1 Actinomycetes bacterium
CTCCGGTCTGACCCTCGACAACTGCGGCGTACTGGTCGGCGGGTCCGCCAACCCTTCGGCGAGCTGCACTTTCGTTTACCAAGGCCCCTGAGGCCCACTGCGCTTGAGCCGAGCTGAACCCTCGCCGGTACAGAGCTCGTCACAGGCTGCATCCACCCACCGATGCCCGGCCTGGACCCGGCGGGCCGATCCGCCGGTGAACCCCTCCGTCAGTACCCTCGGGGTGTTGCCCCCTCTGGTAGCTGTACGCATGTACGTACATGTGTATAATCGAACTGTGACTCCTTTCGATTTTGTGATCTCTCTCGCACTCGTCTCGGTTGCCGCCGGGGTTCTCGGCTCGCTGATCGGCCTCGGAGGGGGAGTTGTCATCGTTCCGGTGCTGACCTTGCTCTACGGCGTGGACATACGCCTGGCCATCGGCGCGAGCATCGTCTCGGTAATCGCCACCTCCAGCGGTGCGGCGGCCGCCTATGTGCGCGAGCGGATGACCAACCTGAGGGTGGGCATGTTCCTGGAGATCGCCACGGTGACCGGGGCTCTGAGCGGGGCGTACCTCACGACGCTTCTGCCGACCCGCTTTCTCTTCGCCTTCTTCGGCCTTGTGCTGGCATATTCGTCCTTCACCACTTTCAAGAGGCGGCATGCGGCCCAGCCATTGGCGGTCTCGGCCGACCGCATCGCCAACTATTTCGACCTGCATGGCAGCTACTACGATCCTGCCGAGGAACAGGAGATTCCCTACAAGGTGACCGGAACCAAACTCGGCCTGTTCCTCATGTACGTGGCGGGGCTGGTCAGCGCGCTGCTCGGCATAGGCTCCGGCGCCCTCAAGGTTCCGGCGATGGACGGCGCCATGCGCCTTCCGATGAAGGTCTCCTCCGCCACCAGCAACTTCATGATCGGGGTCACCGCCGCCGCCAGTGCGGGCGTGTACTTCGTAAGAGGACAGATCGATCCGGTCATCGCCGCTCCCGTTGCCATCGGAGTGCTGGTGGGGGCCACGGTCGGCGCCCGGGTGCTGGGACGCGTGGCAAGCAAGACCGTCCGGCTGGTCTTCGTGGTCGTTCTCGTCATCATCTCGCTCGAAATGCTCCAGAAAGGACTCGTTCCATGACGCCGAATCCCGGTCAAGATGGCGCCCCCGCGCCCGTCGCCTTCGATACCCCCGAGGAGGGGGTGCGCGCCGGGTCCGGGCACGCACGACGGAACATGACCGCCGCGGAGCTGGCGCTCATGGACGAGAAGGTGCGCAAGGTCGAGGTGCTGATCAGCATGGTGCTGCGCGTCGGCGTCGTGATCAGCGCGCTCGTCATCCTGGTGGGCCTGGTCCTGATGTTCGCCCATCACGGCTCTTACCTGTCGGTCCGCGGCGGGGTCTCCTACAAGGTGTTGACCTCGGGCGCCACGCAGTTCCCCCACTCCTTCGCGACGCTGCGCAACTCGCTCGCCCACGCCGACGGTCGCGGCATCGTGGTCCTGGGCGTCATGGTCCTTATCCTCACCCCGGTCCTCAGAGTGGCTGTCGGTGTCCTATCATTCCTCTACGAGCGGGACATCCCCATGGCGTCCGTAACCTTTTACGTGCTCGTGGTACTGATAGCCTCTTTCTTTTTGGCCGGAGTGTGAAATCATGACTGCGAAGATCGACCGGCTGAGCCCCGTACCCCTCTGGGCCCAGATAATGGACGATCTTCGCAGGCGACTGCTGAGCGGCGAGTTCGAGCAGGGATTTCCCACTGACGAGCAGCTCACCAAGGATTACGACGTGGGCCGGCAAACGGCCAGGGAGGCCGTTCGCCGTCTCAGCGCCGAGGGCTTCATCGTTCGCCAGCGCGGCAGGCGCACCTCCGTCTCCGCCCCCATACTCGAGCAGCCGATCCACTCCTTCTACAGCCTCGCGTCGACGATGCGCGCGATGGGGATCGAGGAGCGCAGCGAGGTGCTCGCAGCCGAGCGACGGCCGGCCGACGCGGAGGCCGCGGAGCAGCTCGGGGTGAAGGAGGGCGAGGACCTGGTCTATGTCGAGCGCCTGCGCTTCGCGGGGGACGAACCCATCGCACGCGACCGATCGTGGCTGCCTGCCGAGCGGGCCGGCGCCCTTCTCGAAGCCGACCTGCGCTCACAGGGCCTATATGCGCTCCTTGCCGTCCACTGCGGAGTGACCATAACCGGCGGCCGTGAGCGAATCGTCCCGGTCGTTCCGGACGCGGCCGAGCGCAAACTGCTCCGCCTGCCGGCAAGGATCGCCCTCTTTTCGGTGGAGCGGCTGGTCATGGCGGGCGACGATCCGATCGAGTGGCGCAAGAGCCTGATTCGCGGCGATCGCTACGCGCTCGTCGCCCACTGGGCCTCCGGCGCCCAGGCAGGAGCCGAGGAGCTCGGCTGACGCCCGCCCGGCCAGGCGCGTCAGAAGCACGGCGGTTCCTCGCATCTCCGAACCGCCCGCGCCTGCGTCCTTGCAAACGCAGGCCCGAAAAGGGGCGGCTTGGCCGGCTAGGCCGACTCGCGGTGCCGGGAGGCCATCGCGACGACGATTCTCGAAGCGGTTATGAGCGCAAGCACCAGAACGATCAGCAGGAATGCCGCATCGAAGGAGAGCTGCACCGCGTGGGCCGAGGGCTCGTTGTAGAAGGTCCACACCGCATAGGTGAGATAACCCAGAGGCGAGTGGGTGAGGGAGAGGTGGGGGAGGTTCTGCGAGTAGCCGGCCGTGTAAAGGAGCGGCGCAGTCTCGCCGACCGAGATCGCCAGGGCGACGATGAGGCCGGTGACGATGCCGGGAAGCGCAGAGCGCAGCGAGATGGTGCGAAGGATCTGTCCCGGCCTCAGCCCGAGTGCTTCGGCGCCCTCGACGTAGGAGGACGGCACCTGGCGCAGGGAGACCTCGGTGGTCTTGGCGATGTAGGGAACAACCATCACCGAAAGCGTGATCAGGCCCGCTCCCAGGGAGAAGCCCCAGTGGAAGGCGACCACCAGGCTGATGTATCCCACGTAGCCGACCACGATCGATGGAATGCCCGCCAGCACCTCGGATGCGCCGCGCAGCACCGAAGCCGCCCGTCCATGGGCGAATTGGGAGAGGTAGATGCCCGACATCACCCCGATGAACCCGGCCACGACCGCCACTCCGAAGGTGATCAGCAGCGTTCCCACGATCTCGTTCTGGAGTCCGCCACCCAAGCCCACCCCGGGGGTGGTGATGACGCTCCATGACATGTGGGGAAGGGCCTTGAACGCAACCTGGGCGACTATCCACACCGAGGGAACGATCACCAGCGCCAGCGCGATCACCCCGAGCGAAATCGCCGCGCCGCTGGCCGCCTTGCGCCGCCGCGTGCGCACTCCGATCCGGGTCAGTGCTTCGGCATTCCTGGCCATCAGACCCCCCTTCCCACCGGCAGGGCGGTAGTGGAGACCTTGCGCACCAGCAGGCGCGCCCCGACGTTGGCCAGCAGGGTGACCACCATCAGTGCCAAGGCCGCCTCGGCCAGGGTCCGCACCGCCAGTCCGGTGCCGTCGATGAGTGCGGAGTCGAGGGTGGTGACGATGGTGGCGGCGATGGTGTTGAAGGTGGCGTAGATGTTGGTGGGAAGGGTGCCAAGGACGCTTCCGGAGACCATGGCAACCGCCATCGTCTCGCCGAGGGCACGGGCCAGGCCGAGGACAGTGGCGCCGATGATTCCGGCCGACACCCACGGCAGGGTGACTTTGGTGGTCACCTCCATGCGGGTCATGCCCAGCGCTTCGGCGCCTTCCTCGGTGAGCTTGGGTACCTGGGCGAAGAGGTCGCGGCTGGTGGAGGCGATGATGGGGATGATCATGGCCGCAAGGATGATCCCCGAGGTGAGCAAGCCCTCGCCGGCACCCGTGGAGCCGCGGAACCAGCGCAGGATGATCACGTCGGGCATGTGCTTTGCAAAGATGGGGTAGACGTCCCGGCTGAGGAGCGGGCCGATGGTAAGGGTCCCCCAGAGGCCGAAGACGACGCTCGGGATGCCGGCCAGGAGTTCCAGGAAGACGCCGAGCGCGTTTCGCACGCGCGGCCCGAGCAGCTTGGAGACGACGAGCGCGGCCCCGAGTGACGCCGGCAGAGCGATCACCAGGGCTATCAACGAAGAGAGTACGGTGCCGGCGATGATGGCCCAGGCGCCATACTCGGCCTGGGCGGGATGAAGCACCCCGTTGGTGGTCTGGGGTTGCAGGTAGAAGTTGCCCGGGTGCCACACGTTGTGGATGAAGAATCCGACGCCGTTGAACTTGATGGCGGGGAGCGCCTGATGGATGAGTATCGCCAGGATCGCAAGTAGTGCCAGCAGCGGAGCGACCGCCGAGGCGGCGCTTGCGATCTTGACCGGGCCCAGCGGGGACTTGGTGGTTGGGCGGAAGACGCGAGGAGCCTGCGGCTCTTCGGTTCTGCTCGCCAGATCGCTTGCCAATGCGGCCTTGCCTTTCGGTAGTGGGAATGGCCGGCGCCGGTAGGCGCCGGCCATTCGGGTTGTCATTGCCTGTGGTTTATCAGCTGCCGATCTTGGCGATCTGCGCCAGCGAGAGCGAGGCGACCGAGGTCGGGAGCGGCTGGAAGTTCACCTGGCTGAGGTAAGAGGTGGCGTTGCCGTGAGCCGGATCGATCGCCCAGGTCAGGAATGCCTTGATGGCTTGGGCCTTGTTCGGGTCCGACTGCTTGGTGTTGACGATCGCGTACTCGAAGTTGATGATCGGGTACGAGGTGTCACCGGGACCGTAGATCAGCGAGATCGCCTCGTTGGCGGGAACCTGGCTGATGAAGTTCTTGGCCTCCGCCTGGATTCCGGCCGCGGTGGGAACCACGAACTTGCCGGCCTGGTTGGAGATCGCCGCCAGTGTCAGGCCCGCCTTGGAGGCCTGGGAGGCATAGCTGACGCCCACGTAGGCGATGCAGCCCGCGGTCTGCCCGCAGCCGGTGACCATACCGCCGTTGCCGGCCTCGGCGAGAGCCGTCGAGACGGCCGGGAAGGCGACCGTGGTGCCGAACTGCGGCCCGTTGGCGCTGCCCCAACCATTGGGGTCGGACTTGGATAGGTACTGGGTGAACAGGAAGGTGTCACCCGAGCTGTCCGAACGGTGCAGCGGTGCGATGGCCAGATGTGGCAGGTTGACGCCCGAGTTGAGTGCCTTGATGGCGGGGTCGTCCCAGTACTTGATCTTGCCCTGGTAGATGTCGGAGATGACCAAGCCGGTGAGGTTCAGCTGCTGGGTCACGCCGGGGATGTGAACCACGATCTCCTGGGCCGAGATGGCCAAGGGGATGTTGATCAGGGTCGGGGTCTGGCTCGTCTGGGTGGGCGAGAGGTAGGCGTCGGAGGCTCCGATGTCCACCGTGCCGCTCGAGGCGTCGGCGATGCCGGTGCCCGATCCCGTCCCCGCGGTCGTGATCGAGATGTTCGAGTACTGGGTGTGATAGTCAGGCGCCCAGAGGTTGAACAGTGGGTAAAGTAGGGTCGACCCAGTTTCCTGGAGAGCTACGTTCGCGGTCGGAGGGGTTTCGGTTGCCGCGTAGTTAGGGGCTGCGTTGGCCTGGGTGGTCGCTGGAGCAGCAGTGGTTGCGGTCGTCTGGCTGGTGCTAGTTGCAGACGAGGAGCTACCGCATGCCGAAGCGGCCAACCCGGCTACTCCCATGAGGCCGGCGGCAAGTAGTGGTCTTTTCGGCGCCATGCCGTGTTTTTCCTTTCTTAGGGGTTTAAGTTTCATCGCGGTCTTCCGCACTCCGACTAGCCCATGCGACCCGAAACGTAATACTGCGTCTCGGGCTGCTGGGGATCCTCGAAGATCCGGGCCGTGGGTCCGGATTCCTTGAGGCGCCCGTCGTAGAAGAACATCGTGTGGTCCGAGATCCTCTTCGCCTGGGCGAGGGAGTGGGTCACCACGATGAAGGTGATCTCCGGAACCAAGTCTGCCAAGAGCTTCTCGACCGACTCGACGGAGATCGGATCCAGTGCCGACGTGGGTTCGTCGAGCAGCAGGACCTCCGGCTGTACCGCCAGGCTTCTGGCAAGGCACAAGAGTTGTTGCTGGCCTCCGGAGAGGCGGAAGGGCGAATCGTGCAGGCGCCCGGAGACCGCGTTCCAGAGCCCTACGCGCTCGAGGTTCTCGCGGACGATCCGGTCGTGCTCGGACTTCCTTGCGAGGCCGTGAGCCTTGACCCCGGCCAGGACGTTGTCGCGAATCGACATGGGGAAGGGATTGGGGCGCTGGAAGAGCATGCCAACCCGGCGCCGCAGCTCCAGGAGGTCGATGTGGTCCGAGAGGACTTCCTGATCGTCGATGCGGATGCTCCCGCCCGCGAAGTATCCGCGGACCTTGTCGTTCATGCGATTCAGGCTGCGAAGGAAGGTCGTCTTTCCCGACCCGGTGGGGCCGATGAGGGCCACGATCGAGCCCCGGGTCAGCGTAAGGTTGACGCCGGAGATGATGGTCGTCTTGCCGAATCCCACCGTGAGGTCGGAGACCTCGATAACGGTCCGGGCGGGGTCGGTGGAGTTGGTCGAGGCGCTCTCGACCGGGCGCGGGGCCAGATCCTGCATGTATTCCTCTTCGGGCTTGGCGGCCTGGGAAACGCTTTCGTCGGTCACTTCATGAGAGAAGGTAGAGAGGGGACCTTAACGGCCGGTAAACGGTGGTAAACAATTGCCCGTATTCCGGGTGGCGTTTTGGAGATCCCTGTTCAGCGCCTTGATTCTTGGCGAGAATTGCTGTATTCGTTGTCGGCCACCCGCCGGCTCAGGAGGTGAGCGCGCCCATGCTCGTGAATATCGAGTCGGTAAAGGTGATCGACGTAAGGATTCCCTTCGCCCGTCCGCGCGGCTCCGCGGCGGATGCCGCGCTTGCCAAGACCGGCTGCATCGTGATCGCGAAAGGAGGCGGCCATCTGGGCTTCGCCGAAGCCCCCGTCTTCGCCGCCCCAACCTACGACGAGCAGTTCGTGGCCCAGACCCATGCGGCGATCGGACTATTCACCTCCGCGATCCTGACCAGGGGCCGGAGGCAGGGTTCCTCCGTCGAAGTGGCTGTCGAGGAGGCGGTTGCGGCCTTATCCCGTTACCGCGGGAACTCGGCCGCCAAGGCTGCGCTCGAGATCGCCCTGCTCGACCTCCACTCGCGCCAGAGGGGGCTCGGCGCCTCCGCAACGCTGGCCCAATACGCCCGGCAGCTCGGGCACCTGGGCATGGCCGGCCGTTTCGCGGCGCTGGAGGAGGAGGCCCCGATCGCGGCCCAGGGAACTTCGCTCGCCCTCTTCGAAGACGAGGCGCAAAGGATCTCCGAGACGGAGAGATTGAGCATGCTCGGATACCGGCGCTTGAAGGTCAAGGTCGACGCCCCCATCGACGCCGCGGCCCTGGCACGGCTGGTCGAGCTCTCGGGGATCGAGATGAGCGCGGACGCCAATGGAACCCTCTCGGACAGGAGCCAGCTCGCCGCCCTGTTCGGCGCGGGCTTCAGTTACGTGGAGCAGCCCTTCGCGCCCGGCTCGCTGCACGACCTGGCCCAGCTTCACAGTGTGCAGCCCGCCGACGGCCAGGCGCGCATCGCGCTCGATGAGAGCATCTCGAGTCCGGGCGCGTTGAGGGATGCCATTGCACTGGCGCCTTTCTCCGTGGCGGTCTTCAAAGTCTCGCGACTGGGTGGGATCGCGGGTTTGCTGGAGGCGGTGCGGATTGCCGAAGCGGCCAAGATCGGCTTCTACATCGGCGGGATGTACGACACCCCCGTCATGCGCCGCC
This sequence comes from Actinomycetes bacterium, assembly GCA_021818355.1. Lineage (GTDB taxonomy): Bacteria > Actinomycetota > Acidimicrobiia > Acidimicrobiales > Acidimicrobiaceae > Acidithrix. The sequence goes on from JAKAEN010000033.1 coordinate 7,761, forward strand.
TGAACGCGCTGCTGGTTGCAGCCCTGGATCCGCCGGAGGTCTCGGATCTCGGGCCCGATGCCGACTTCTTCGGCCCGGAGGTACCTCCCTCCGTCGTCCGCCGAGGCGACGGCGCGCTTTCGCTGGTGGGGGACGAAGGGATATCGGGCCCCTTCGTCCCCGCCGAGGAGCATGCCGTCGGGGTTTCCGAGCTGCTTCCCTGAGTGGGTAGCCCCCGGCGGCGGGGGTAAGGCCGCCGGGGGCAGGTGGCTACTGGTAGTAGGAGGCGGGAGGCTGCGCGCCCGCAAGGCTCGAGAAGGCGTTCGGCACCGGGTACTTGCCCAGGACGAAGTTGAGGATCGCCGCGTGCTCCAGCTCCACCGGCTGGATGGAGGCGGCAACACCGACGGCTCGCTTGGACGTGAGCACGGCGGTCGCATCCTGATAGGTGGCCGCCGCAATGTTCTCGATCTCCAACGCCAGGTTGGCCAGCCCGGTCACGTCGGTGACCTTGGAAAAAGCCTGTTGCACCGTGGGAGTGAGGGCGGGGTCCGTCTTGGTGACGGCACGCACGCCCGCCGCGGTGAGGATCCCGTTCCAAGCGCCGGTGTGCTCCTTGTGCTGAGCCATTGCCACTTGTGCGAAGTTGACGACCGCCGGAGGCACGGTTCCCAGCTTTCCGGCCTTGGCCGCGGAGATCCCGGCGGCGTAGGCGTAGATGCCCAGGTTCTCAAGCGATGCCGAGAGTGCCGCGACCAGGAGGTCTCCTTTCAGGCGCGAGGGCGCAGCGGTGGTGGCCGGCGCCTGGCTGGCCGAGCTGGCGGACCCACAGGCCGCCAGGACGGCCGCGCCGGCGGCCACACCCGCACCGAGCAGGAATCCTCGCCTGCTCGAGCGGCGTGCGAGAAGGCCCGCAGTCTCGTGGCGAATGCGCTCGGCCAGCTCCCCGGAGTTCTCGCGCATGCTCGGCATCGACTCGTCGTTGTGCAGGCTCTCGAGGTCATCGACCCGGCGCTGCAGTTCCCAGTTGTAGCTTTCCATTTGAATCCTCTGTCTTTCTCTATCCCTGGAGCGAGACCACGCTTGAGCCCGAGGCGGATCCGCCGATGAAGGCGGTCGGGAAGCCGACCGACCCCGCGGCCGCGGGCAAGGCTCCGACGACGGTGGGCGAGAGCGCTATCAGCTGGGGTGCGTCCGCCCTCAGCAGCGCAGCCACCGCACGGAGAATCGCGGCGTGCTGTGCCTCGACCCCCATGATCGATGCGGTGGCCCGGATGGCGTCCTTGTTGGTGGAATCCAGCGAAGTTACGTCGGCTACGTAGGACTGCGCGGCCGCCTGCTCCAGTTCAAGGGCGAGCTCTACGACCGCAAGGGGTGTGGTGAGGCCGGCCTTGGCCTTGTTGACCACGGCCAAGAGGGCGGGATCCGGCTTGGTCTGGGGACTTCCTCCCAACTGGGAGATGAGGCTGTTGAAGGTGGCCAGGTGCTGCTGATGCTGGGCCATGGTGGTGCGGGCGAAGGCGGCCACCACCGGGTTGGCGGAGGATCCGCCGATGAAAGGCAGGCCGAGCGCCGTCCCATAGGCGTTGATCGCCAAGACCTCGATGGCGGCGGCGTTGCTCAAGATCTTCACGTCGCCGGATTGCGACGCGGCCGCCGGCGCCGATGCCGCCAATAGGGCCGCGCCTGCCCCGAGCGCTCCCAGCGTGCCGAGGAAGAAGGCGCCGGAGGGCTTGGATGACTCTCCTTCTGGATGCGCCATGTCGGCCTCGCGGGCGGATTGGTGGTTGAGCTCGACCAGCTCCCGCCCCGCCTCCCGCATCTCCTTCATGGCGTCCAGGTGCGTGTCCTGTGACTCCTCGATGAGTTCCTCGAACGCTCGTCGGTCCAGGCCCATGCGGAACCTCCTTCGCCGGTTTTGGCGCTCCGCCCCGCGGGGCCGAGCGACTTTTTCTTCTTCACGCTTCATTCGGTGCGAACGGGCGGTCCGGATTGCAAGGAAGCAAAATTCGTGCAATCCAAATCGTCGGATGCCGGGCTCTATCGGAAACACCAGGTCGGCGGGGTATTAGCCCGAAGCAGGGATTACGAGACACGCTGCGTATGTTGCATGCGGCAATGAATGGCGCAGAGATGGCCAAGTCCGCGGAGATCGAGCGAGCCGGCCCCGCCGCATGCGACGCGGAGCTGGTGCGGCTGCTCGCCTCGGGGCGGCAGGAGGCACTGGTCGAGGCCTACCGCCGGCATGCCGGCCACGTGCACGGAGTGGCGCTCAGGGTTGTCGGCCCGGGGGCGCTGGCCGAGGAGGTGACCCAGGACGTCTTCCTGGCCCTTTGGAGGCAGCCGGAGCGCTATGACCCATCGCGATCGTCCCTGAGGGGCTACCTGGCCATGATGGCCAGCCGCAAGGCGATCGACCGGCTCCGATCCGAGCTTGCCAGGCGGCGGCGCGAGGAGGCGGCCACCAGCGCCGAGCCCGCCGATCGCAGCCCGGTGACCGAGTGCGACCGGGTGGCGGCCTCCTTGGAGGTGCGCGACGCCCTGGCGAGCCTGAGCGCAGAGGAGCGCGAAGCCATCGAGCTGGCCTACTTCGGGGGACACAGCTATCGGGAGGTGGCGCTCCTGCTCAGCCAGCCCGAAGGCACCGTGAAGAGCCGGATAAGATCGGGATTGAGCCGGATTCGTCAGAGCATCGGCTCGCAGGTGGGTGAGGTGAGATGAACACCCTGGAGGGTCATGCCCGCTTGAGCGAACTTGTCCCCGTCTACGCGGTCGGAGCCCTGGAGGGCGAAGAGCTGCGGGCGCTCGAGGAGCACCTTGACGAATGCCCGCTCTGCCGCGCGGAGTTGCGCGAGCTGAGCGAAGTCATCGCCGAAGCCGTGGTGGAGCCGGTCGAGCCGCCCTCCTCAGTGCTCGCCGCCGTCCTGGCCGAAACGGGAGGGACCGCTGCGAATCCGGAACCCGCCGGGGCGGATATCCGCGAACTGCGCCCACGCCGTGGGATGCCCGGGCTGGTGGCCGCGCTTCTCGCCCTGGTGCTGGGAGTCGGATCACTGTCGTTCTGGCTCGGCAGATCCACCGCGCCGGCCGGCCTTTCCGCCTCGGGCGGCAAGGTGGTCTACGTCCAGCTGACCGGATCATCGGGAAGCTTCCTCCGCCTCGAGTTGCAGGGAACCCAGGCGCTGGTCTCCTCCAGCGACCTGCCCCGCCTGCCCCAGGGCCGCACCTATCAGGTATGGGGGCTTCCCAGCCAGGACCCGAGTGGGGCGCCGGTCTCGCTCGGCCTTGCCGGCGGCGATCCACAGGGGGCGAGGTTCACCCTCCCGGACATCTCCCGATACCGCGCGCTCGCGGTCACGGCCGAACCGGCCGGCGGCACGGCGGCACCCACCTCCTCGCCGGTGGTGTCGGGCGCCGTCAGGCCGGCCTGAACCGCTCAGGCGCGGAAGCCGCGCAGGAACGGGTTGGTGGCGCGCTCCTGGCCGACCGTCGTGGTCTCGCCGTGGCCTGGGAGAACCACCGTCGCATCGGCCAGAGGGAGGATCTTTTCCTTCATCGAGCTCATCAGCGCCTCCATGGAGCCTCCGGGAAGGTCCGTCCTGCCGATCGAGCCGGCAAAGAGGTGGTCTCCGCTGAAGAGCAGCGGCCCCAGGTCTCCCACTTCGGCCAGGAAGCAGGTGGATCCTTGGGTGTGGCCGGGGGTGTGGATGGCGCGGAAGCGCAGGCCGGCTCCTTTCACTTCCTGGCCGTCGGCGAGGTCGTGAACAAGCTCGGGCTCCCGGGTGCTCAATCCCGAGGCGGCCAGCGCTTGGCCCAGCATCCCCGAGGTCCCGACGGGGTCTCGCATCAGGTGGCGATCAGCTGGATGAAGGTGGACCGGCAGGGTTTGCCGCCCGCTTGTGTCCAGATACTCCTCGCGCTCGACGAGGGAGGGGATTCCGCCGATGTGGTCGATGTGGCCGTGGGTGGCGATCACCGCCACCACGCGCAGGGAGCGCTCCTTCAGGAATGCGGCGACCTTTTCCGGCTCGGGAGGAACGTCGATTAGCACGCACTCGCTGGACGAGGAGGCGGAGCGGACCACCCAGCAGTTGGTGTCCGCCAGCCAGAGCGGCAGGCCAAAGACCAGATCGGTCACCCTTACCCCCTAATCGGCTCGGTTGTATGCACTTGGTAAGCTCAAAGGTTACTTTGGGAGTCCCGATGGTGGCCCCCCGGAGGATGTGGAGGACGAGTGACGCGGGTTGTGATTGCTGAGGACGAGGCCATCATCAGGATGGATCTGGAGGAGGCGCTGCGCGAGCTCGGCTACGAGGTTGCGGGAGCCGCCCACCGTGGCGACCAGGCTCTGGAGATGATCCGTTCCCTGCATCCCGAGCTTGCCATCCTCGATGTGAAGATGCCCGGCCTCGACGGTCTCGAGGTGGCGGCGGAGGTTTCGCGCGAGCGCCTCTGCCCGGTCATCATCCTCACCGCTTTTTCCCAGCGCGCCTTGATCGAGCAGGCCAGGGACGCCGGAGCGCTTGCTTACCTGGTGCAGCCCTTCCAGCCCAGCGACCTGGTTCCCGCTATCGAGCTGGCCATAGCCCGCTTCGGCGAGATGCAGGCGCTCGAGGACGAGGTCCGCAACCTCGAGGACTCGGCGGAGCGGCTGAAGGCCCAGCTGGAGACGCGCAAGCTTCTGGATCGTGCCAAGGGTGTGCTTATGGAGAACTACGGGATGACCGAGCCCGAGGCCTTCTCCTTCATACAGCGCAAGGCCATGGACTCGCGAACCAGGATGTCCGCCGTGGCCGATGCGGTCATCGCCGGCGAGCTGATCCCGGAGTAGGCCTCATCCGCCTCGCCTCGCGCCCCTGCGGCGGTAGGTTGGAGCCATGGACAAGCTGATCCTCGTCGACGGCTACTCGTTGGCCTTCCGGGCGTTCTTCGCCATACCCGTCGACTCGATGGTCACCTCCAGCGGCCAGCACACCAATGCCTTGTACGGCTTCATGAGCATGCTCGTGGGGCTGATAGAGGAGCAGAAGCCCACTCACATGGCGGTCGCCCTCGACCTTCCCGGGCAGACTTTCCGCGACGAGCTGAACCCGGACTACAAGGCGCACCGGCCCGAGACCCATCCCGGGTTGAAGCCCCAGTTGGAGATGCTGGAGCGGGCCGTCCGCTCGCTGGGCATCGCCGTCGTCTCCAAGCCCGGTTTCGAGGCCGATGACGTGCTCGCGACCCTGGCCGAGAAGGCGGCGGCCCAGGATGTCGACACCATCGTCGTCACCGGCGATCGCGACAGCTTCCAGCTGGTGAGGGATCCCCACATCCGGGTCCTCTACAATCGCCGGGGCGTCAGCGACTACCTGATGCTGGACGAGGCGGGCGTCATCGACAAGGTCGGAGCGCCACCGGGGGTATACCCGTTCCTGGCCGCCTTGCGAGGCGACCCCTCCGACAACCTCCCCGGCCTGCCGGGCATCGGAGACAAGACGGCGGCGCGCCTGGCCGAGACGTATCAGAGCGTCGACGGCCTGCTCGCGCACCTGGACGCCTTGTCGCCCAAGGTGGCTTCGACCATCTCGGAGCACCTGGACAGGCTGCAGCTCAACATGGCGCTCACCCCGCTCAAGCGGGACCTGGACATCGAGGCGCGGCTGGACGATCTTCGCCTCGGCCCCCTCGACGACGAAGCCGCCAAAGGCTTCTTCGACCTGATCGAGTCCAAGCGGCTGGCGGGACGCGCGCTGAAGGCGTACGACTACATAGGGCACAAGGGAGCCCAGCCCGGAGCGGTGGCCCGGGCCTCGGCCGTGGCCATGCGCAGGGTCGATTCGATGGAGGGCTTCGCGGCGGTCCTGCAATCCGGATCCAAGGTCGGCCTCGCGGTTGGCTGGGGAGGCCAGGCAGGGCGCGGTCCCGTTGAGGCTGTGGCGCTGGCCGTGCGGCCGCACGGCGGCGGCGGCGAAGTCGTCTGCTACGCCGAAGAGGTGGATCGCGCGCGGGAGCTTGATCGCCTGGGCGCGCTGATCGCCGCCTTGGAAGGGGCCCGCGTGGTCGGCTTCGGCTGCAAGGAGGTCTTCCGGCGCCTGGTCACCCTGGGAGTCGAACCACCTGTCCTGGCAGCCGATGTGGGGCTGGGAATGTACCTGCTCGACGCCTCGCTCGGCGACTACGACCTGGAGGGCGCCAAGGAGCGCTGGGCGGGGGAGCTGCCCCGCCTCCAGGGCGGTCCCGAGGCCGCAGAGGAGTCCGGCGGCCTCTTCGACACCGATCAGCTCCCGGCTCTGCTCCGCGAGGCGGCGACCTGCGTTCTGCTGGAGACTCCTCTGCGCCAGGAGATCGAAGATGCCGGAATGACCTGGCTCTTGGACGAACTCGAGCTGCCGCTGCTCGTGGCGCTGGCACGGATGGAGGCGGCCGGCATCGCGGTCGACGCCGAGTACCTGCGCTCCCTGGCCAGGGAGTTCTCCCAGGAGGCGGCCCGGCTGGCGGACTCGATCTGCCAGATGGCGGGCAGGTCGTTCAACGTCAACTCCACCAAGCAGCTGGGCGAGGTCCTCTTCGAGGATCTGGGCCTCACGCCTCCCAAGAAGACCAAGACGGGTTATTCGACCGACGCCCAGAGCCTCGAGAAGCTGCGCGGGGTCCATCCCATAGTGGAGGAGGTGATCCGCTATCGCGAGGTGGAGAAGCTGCGCAGCACCTACGGCGACAGCCTCATCTCCGAGGTGGCGCCGGACGGCCGCATCCACGCGACCTTCAATCAGATGGTGGCGCGCACCGGCCGGCTCTCCTCCGACCACCCCAATCTGCACAACATCCCCATCCGCACCGAGATCGGCAAGCGTTTCCGCCACGCCTTCGTCGCCCCTCCCGGCTCGAAGCTGGTGGTGGCGGACTACTCCCAAGTGGAGCTGAGGGTCATCGCCCACCTGAGCGGCGATCCCGGGCTGATCGAGGCTTTCACGACCGGTGTGGACATTCACACCGCGACCGCTTCGAGGGTCTTCGGAGTCCCGCCGGCGGAGGTCACCTCGCAGCAGCGCGCCAAGGCGAAGATGGTTGCCTACGGGCTGGCCTACGGCATGGAGGCCTACGGCCTCGCCGCCCGCCTCAACGTGGAGGTGCCGGAGGCGGAGGAGATCCTGAAAAGCTTCTTCGCGGCCTTCCCGAGCGTGCGGAGCTACATGGACGAGGTGGTGGCCAAAGCCAAGCGGCTCGGCTACACCGAGACCGAATTCGGCCGGCGCCGCCGCATTCCCGAGCTCCGGGACGACAACTACCGGGTGCGCCAGGCCGCCGAGCGCCAGGCGATGAACTCCGGAATCCAGGGACTGGCGGCCGATATCTTCAAGATCGCCCTGGTCAATCTGGACCGGACCTTGCGGCGCGACCAGGCCGTCCTGGTGCTGCAGGTGCATGACGAGGTGCTTGTCGAGGCCAAGGAGGGCCACGCCTCGGAGGTGCGCGATATCGTGGTCAAGGCGATGGAGTCTGCGGCAAAGCTGAGCGTTCCGCTGGTGGTGAACTCCTACGTCGTCTCGAGCTGGGGCGACGCGAAGTAGGGGGAGATGCGCAGAGGTCTGCGCGGCATTGACCGGGATGCGCCTCGTTATGCTCGAAGGTGAGCTATCCTAGGCTTTTTCCGGCCAGAGCTCGATTCCGGTAAGTAGAGAAGGCGTTCTATTCATATGTCCGATTCGGTAGGCAATTCCGAGATCGTCCCTGAGGCCCAGGACGAGACGGAAGGTTTTTCACCGCGAGTAATCATTGAAGACGATCTCGGCGATGTCTCCTTCGACGAGGCCATCGCGCAGACAATCGTTCGTTTCGACGACGGTGACATTGTCCAAGGCAAGGTCGTCCGAGTAGACAAGGATGAAGTTCTACTCGACATCGGGTTCAAGTCCGAGGGAGTAATCCCCGCCCGCGAGCTCTCCATCCGCCACGACGTCAACCCCTTCGAGGTGGTCAAGGTCGGCGACGAGATCGAGGCACTTGTCATCCAGAAGGAGGACAAGGAAGGCAGGCTGATCCTCTCCAAGAAGCGCGCGCAATACGAGCGGGCGTGGGGGACCATCGAAGAGGTCAAGGAGAAGAACGGCTCGGTCAAGGGACCCGTCATTGAAGTGGTGAAGGGCGGCCTTATCGTCGACATCGGACTGCGTGGCTTCCTGCCCGCGTCCCTGGTCGAGCTGCGCCGCGTTCGGGACCTGACTCCCTACATCGGCAAGGTTCTCGAGGCCAAGATCATCGAGCTGGACAAGAATCGCAACAACGTGGTTCTTTCCCGCCGCGCCTGGCTCGAGGAGACCCAGAAGGAGCAGCGCGAGGAGTTTCTCGAGCACCTGGTCCCCGGAGAGGTGCGCAAGGGCGTCGTCTCCTCGGTTGTGGCCTTCGGTGTCTTCGTCGACCTCGGCGGGATGGACGGTCTCGTCCACGTCTCCGAGCTCTCCTGGAAGCATGTCGATCATCCCTCGTCCGTCGTCCAGGTCGGCGACGAGATCGAGGTCCTCGTCCTCGAGGTGGATCGGGCCAAGGAGCGCATCTCGCTCTCGCTCAAGGCCACCCAGCGCGATCCCTGGCAAGAGTTTGCCGCCGCGCACAAGCCCGGCGAACTCGTCTACGGCCGCGTGACCAAGCTGGTTCCTTTCGGAGCCTTCGTCCAGGTCGCGGAAGGGATCGAGGGCCTGGTGCACATCTCGGAGATGTCCTTCCAGCACGTCGACAGCCCCGAGCAGGTTGTCGAGGTCGGCGAGGAGCTGTGGGTCAAGATCATCGACATCGATCTGGCCCGCCGTCGCATCAGCATCTCCATCAAGCAGGCCGCCGAGGGCGGCGAGGTTGCCGCCGAGTACCAGGAGGCTTTCGGCGAGCACGCCTACGACGAGGAGGGCAACTACATCGGCGCGGACTACGCGGCCGGAGAGTTCGAGCCGGAGAACGAGAGCCAGGCTGCCTGGTTCGGCTACGGCGAGGACGGGAACCCGGTCGAGGAGCCTGCCGAGTAGCTGTCACACAGCCA
>JAKAEN010000275.1 GCA_021818355.1 Actinomycetes bacterium
GAACACCGAGGACAGGGTGGAGATCGTCGGCAGGAAGCTGGACAAGACTGGTTATTCGATCTCGGTCCGCGACACCGGGATCGGAATTGAGGAGCGCCACCTGGAGAAGATCTTCGATCGCCTCTACCGGGCGACCGAGGCGCGCGACCGCGCCAGTGGCGGAACCGGCCTAGGCCTCGCCATTGCCCGCAAGGCCTCGCTGAATGTCGGGGGCCAGATCGGCGTCGAGTCCACCTACGGGATAGGCAGCACCTTCACATTCACCTTCCCCCGCATCCTGCCCGACGAACTCGGGCCGGTCGACGAGTGGCACGAAGGGCCTCCCAGCCAGGTCATGCATGGCTGATCGGCCACCCCGGGAATTGCCCGAGCGCCTGGCTCGAATCACGGGCGCGGTGCGCGGTTTCATGCCCCCCGCCGAGGGCGCGGCGCTCGCCCACTTTGCCTCGCTGGTCCTCACCCCGGGCACCACGGGCATCGAAGTCGGCAGCTACTGCGGGCTATCCACCATCTACCTGGCCCACGCCGCAAAGTCGGCCGGAGCCACCATCGTTAGCGTCGACCACCACCGAGGGTCCGAAGAGAACGGTCCTGGTTGGGAGCACCATGACGCCGACCTCGTGGACCCCCTGAGCGGGACGCTCGACACGCTCTACCGCTTCCGCAGGACGCTCGAGGTGGCGGGAATCGCGGACCAGGTGGTGGCTGTCGTGGCGGACTCCGCCACCGCGGCCGCGGTGCTCGCCCCGGCACGGCTCGTATTCATCGACGGCGGCCATGGCCGCGAGATCGCCTGGCGCGATTATCGGAGCTATGCCCCCAAGGTCGAGAAGGACGGCCTGCTCCTCATCCACGACGTCTTCGAAGATCCCGCCCTGGGTGGTCGTCCGCCTTGGGAGATCTACCGGGAGGCCCTCGACTCAGGCGACTTCGCCGAGATCGGGCACGAAGGTTCTCTGCGCGCGCTCCGGCGGCTGTAGGCGAAAAAGGGCGCGGCCCGGGACGGAGGGCCGTCCACTCCGGCCACCGGCCGTCTGCCCTCGGGAGTCGGTTTGTTCAGGCTCTTCGGGAATCGGCAAGGCGGACGGCGAAATGACCAGCCAATGAGCCGCGGCTGCCCGTACGCAGCACGTCGTCCGCAATGAGGACCGCCGCCGCGGTGTAGCTCGAGACTTCGCCTCCCGGGTAGCTCACCCCCTGCGGCTCCACCAGGCCGGTGTAGTAGGAGCCATCGTCCTGCCTGAAGCGCCGAGTGCTCTCCAACACCTGGGCCGCCAGATCGGAGTGGCCGGTGAGCTGGTGTGCCATGGCGGTCTCGGCGGTCTCGGCCGCCGTGTACCAGGGCCGGGAGGAGATGCACCGCACACCGAGCCCCGGTGTGTAGAAATCTCCGCGGAGGTCGGGATGGGGTGGTTCGAGCCCGGCCAGGGCGGGATAATACCAATCCATCGCCCATTCCCCCTTGCCCGCGATCCTGCCGCGGTCCATGGCGAGGTATTCGGCAAGGGCCACCTGGGAGATCTTCCACTCCGGCCGCTCCTGGTCGAAATGGGCTGCCAGGGCAAGCCCCGCTTCCAGCGAGTTGAGGATGGAGCACGACCCCGCGAGGAGACCGTGCGCGTGCAGGGTGCCGTCGGGCCGCTGAAGCATCGGAAAACCGCCGTCGGGCCGCTGCAGCGAGACCACCCAGTCGAGCGCCGCCGCCGCCTGGGCAAAGAGGTCCTCCGGCTCGTAAGCGGGCACGGCCGACATCACCGCCAGCAGTCCGAGAACCGAGTAGGCGACGACGTTGGTGTCGCGATTTGGCTCCTTGACGCCACGGGCGAGATAGAAGTGGCAAAAGGAGCCGTCACGGTTCTGCAGCGCGAAGAGCGCCTCCAGGGCGTGGGTCGCCGCCTGGTGCTCACCGGCCAAGGCCATGCCGATGGCGGCCTCCGCATGGTTCCAAGGGTCTATAGGCCCGCCTCGGAACCAGGGGACCAGCCCGGATTCGAGCTTCATCGAGGCAAGGTGAACCCCGGTCCGGCGAATTTCAGCGGCGTTCAGCAAGCAGTGTCACCTCCGCATCGCTCGGCATAGAGTGCGAGCGACTTGCCCAGCCACGGATTCAACTTCTCCTCGAGCCTGTCGAGACCCGGGGCCTCGCCCATCATCTGCGCGACCAGGCGCCGGTGGAAAGCCGCCACCGGAGGCGCGGAGTCGTTGTCCACGCCGGCCAGGCACTTCAGCCACCAATACGGGGTGTGCAGGGCGTGGGCATAGCCAAGCCCCACAGGTCGCAGCAAGGCGGCGGACAACCGCCCTTCGAGGAGGCCGCGCGTGTAAACCCGGATGTGGCCCCCTTCGGCATCATGATAAGCGAGCGACAAAAGCCAGCTCACGACCTCCGGGAAGAGGCGTGGGACGGAGACCGCAACCTTTGCGCCGACTCGTGCCACGCGCGCAAGCTCTGCCAGCACCTCTCGGTCCTCGCTGACGTGCTCGAGCACCTCGGAGGCGATCAGCGCATCGAAGGAGCCGGCGGGGAACGGCAGCGACCGGGCATCGGCCTTGACAACACTGATCTTCGCCGACAGTTCACCGGGCGCAAGCTCCAGGAACTCCTCGGCCGCCCGGGCCGCGGCGGGAATAGCCCGTATCGCTTCGGGTGATAGCTCCACGCAGGTGACCGTCGCACCTAGGCGGGCCGCCTCTATCGCATGACGTCCTGCGCCGGCCCCGACGTCGAGCAGGCGCCGGCCACGGAGATCCCCGAGCCGGGCAAAATCAAAGGTGATCACGGCTCACCTCCGGCCACCGCCGAGGTGTCCTCCTCCGCCGGCATCGGAGGATGACCGCCAACCTGCTCCCGGGCACCGCCGCACTCCGCCATGGCCGTTCGATAAGCCTCGACGGTCGCGACGGCCGCGCTCTTCCACGAATACCTGGCCAGGACGCGCAAGCGGGCATGATGGGAGAGCGAGGAGGCGAGCGTCGGATCGTCGAACACCCTCGCGATCTGCTCGGCGATCGATCGGGCATCCCCGGCCCGCGCGATCAGGCCCGCCTCGCCGTCATCGCCGACCACCTCGGGAAGCGCCCCGCCATCGGTTGCAACCAGCGGGATGCCACACGCCATCGCCTCGATGGCGGGAAGGCTGAACCCTTCGTAGAGCGACGGGACGCATGCGACCTGGGAGGCGGAATAGAGGCGCACGATCTCCTCCTGGCTCACCTTGCCGAGGAAATCCACTCTTTCCCTGAGCCCAAGCCGATCCACCAGCCTCTGGACTTCACTTCCGGGCCTGGTGGCCCCGATGATGGAGAGCCGCGCCCGTGGATAGCCGCGCACAAGCAACGAGAAGGCCTCCACCAGGTGGACCAGCCCCTTAAGCGGGACGTCGGCGCTCGCGGTGGTCACTACGGAGAACGGAACACGCTCGACCCCCGGCAATGGCCGGAAGACGGTGGTGTCTACCCCGATGGGCACGACGCGCACAAGCCCCGGGTCTATC
>JAKAEN010000276.1 GCA_021818355.1 Actinomycetes bacterium
CATGGGCCTGCACCTGTGGGAGCAGCTCGTCCCGGATGTGGTGGTGAGGCCGGGCTCGACGGCCGAGGTGGCCGAGGTGGTGCGCATCGCCAACCGCCACAAGGTGCCCATCGTGGCCAGGGGCGGCGGGGCGGGACTTGCGGACGGCGCCACCCCACTGAAGCGCGGCATCGTCGTCGACATCAAGCGCATGCACGAGGTGCTTGAGATCGACGAGGAGAACCAGACCGTCACGGTCCAGCCCGGCATCAACATGCAGGAGCTCAACAAGATGCTCCGGCCACTGAACCTCTGGTACCCCGACGACCCGGCCTCCTACCCCGTCAACGCCATCGGCGGCAGGATAGGCACCGGCGGCTGGAGCCTGCTTGGAGCCGGATACGGGCACGTGCCCGACCTGGTCCTCTCCATGGAGGTGGTGCTACCCACCGGAGATGTGATCAGGGTCGGCAACGGAGGCGGGCGCAAGATCCACAAATCCAGCACCGGTTACCGCCTGAAGGACCTCTTCCTGGGCCACCAGGGGACGCTCGGTATCTGCACCGAGGCCACCCTGGACCTGGCCCCCCGCCCCGAGGCGGAGCTGCCGATCTTCTTTGCCACCGGCTCCTATGCGGACTCCCACCGGATCCTGGGCGCCCTGGGGCGCAGCGGGCTCAGGACTATCGCCGGCATCTTCATGTTCGACGAGCACAAGGTGGAGTTCCTCCGCCGGGACGACGAGGCCTGGATCCCGCTTCCATCGTGGGTGAAGAGCGCGGCCGCCACCATCCTCTACGGCACCCGTGCCGAGGTCGAGGCCGCTCGCGACGTGGTCTTCGAGATCGGCGGATCCCTTGGTGGCAAGTACATGGGCACCGAGATCTGCGAGGGCGACTGGGCCAGCCGGCACGACCGCTACCACCTGGCCTACCACGGGCGCGCCAACGGCCAGATCAAGCTGATGTCATGGAGCTGCGAGGACGCGGCCATCAACTACTCCGCGCTTCCCAAGGTCACCAGGGAGTGGCACCGAATCGCGGCCGACCTGGTCGCCAAGCATCCCGATCACTTCGACGACTGGGGGATGTTCACCTACACCAACGGCCCCTTCAGGGCCTGGGGTGACTACCTCACCGAGATCGACATCGGAGTCAACGAGCTGGAGATGACCGAGGAAATCTGGCGCGACTGGGTCGCCGCCAAGACGGAGATCGCACGGGTCTCGGTGCGGGCCGGCGGTTCGGTCTCGGCGGCCCACGGCGGCCAGCGCGAGGGCGAGGTCGAGGTCTCCTGCTACGAGGAGCTGGCCGAGGGCCAGTTCGACCTGATGAAGTCCATCAAGCGGATGCTCGACCCCAACAACATCATGAACCCTGGCAAGTACAACCTGGACGAGGCCTATCCCGGAGGAGAGTCATGAGCCGGCAGCTGAGCCTGAAGCCCTTCTACACCCAGCGGGTCGAGGGCACCACCATCCCCGACCCGATCGTAAAGGACTGCTACGCCGTCTTCGCCTGCCGGCACAAGTTCTGCCGCGAGGTCTGCCCGGTGTACCAGGACGACCGGGACGAGGCGCACACCTCTTACGGCTTCCACTCCTCGCTGCTCGCGGTCTCCAAGGGCATGGGCAAGGTGGGGGATCTGCGCGAGTCGATCACCAACTGCCTGGAGTGCGGAGCCTGCGAGCTGCGCTGCCCCAACACCCTCTTCGCGGGAGACTTCTACGGGGCCTCCACCACCACGGTGGACCTGGTGCGCAAGGTGAGGCGGGACCTGGTGGCCGAGGAGATCGGCTTCGAGCGATACGAGGAGATCGTCTCCTACATCGACCGTTTCCTGGCCTACTTCACCGGGCCCCAGGAGGAGCTGACCCGTTGGGCGGAGGGGCTCGCGATCCCGCGCAGCGGGGAGAGCATCCTCTTCGTCGACTACTTCAACGCCTTCGAGACCACCGACGTGCCCCGCAACGCCGCCCGCATACTTCAGGCGGCGGGAGTGGAGTTCGGGATCCTGGCCCGGCCGGGCGCCACGCTCGGGGAGCTCCTGGACATCAGCCTGGAGACCTTCGTCGAGCACGCCCGCCACAACGTCGCCCAGCTGGAGGCGGCCGGGGCCAAGCGGGTGATCATGATCAACCCGCACGACTACACGTACTTCACCCGCGACTACACCGCCCACCTGGGCGAGCTTCCCTTCGAGGTCGTTTACATCACCGACGTGCTGGCCGAGCTGCTGGAGGCGGGGAAGCTCCCCTTCACCGGCGAGACCGCGCGCGGCCTGCTCGGCAAGGTGAGCTACCACGACCCCTGCACCCTCAACAAGATCTGCGGGATCAACGCCTCGCCGCGCAAGCTGGTGGCCTCGCTCCCGGGGGTGGACTTCGTGGACGTGAGCCCGGTGGCGCAGTGGAGCTACTGCTGTGGCAAGGGGAACGCCAGCTTCAAGAAGCTGCATCCGGACAAGAGCTACAAGATCGGGGCCAAGCGCCTGCAGGCGGCGGCCGACATCGGCGCGCAGCAGCTGGTGGTGGCATGCCCGCATTGCCAGGACCAGCTGACGGACGTGAGCTCGAGGGCAGGGGTCCCGGTCTCGCCGGTGCACATCCTGACCCTGGTCGCCCAAGCCATGGGGCTCGACGCCTAAGCGCCGGAGCCGCCGAGAAGATTCGTGTAGCAAGGAGGAACGATGGAAGGCGCCGAAAACGTACGCCCGGGCGTTATCCACAAGGACGGCCACTACGAAGTGGCCCCGGAGCTCATCGGCGGGGACGTCCCCCAGCCGTTCCAGGAGATGAACGCCGCCGAGCGCGACCGGATCATCGCCCAGCGCTTGCGCTATCTGGAGTTCATGCACGACCACTTCGCCGATGAGGTCATCCCGCCTCCCCCGGGCGCGGAAGACCTCTTCGGCGAGACCCACCACTAGACCGACCCAGCCAAGGAGACAGCCATGCGCATCCTCGTCCTGGCCAAACACGTCCCGGACACGACCGAGATCCGTTTCTCGCCGGCCGGCGAGCTCATGGTCCGCCAGGCCCCCACCAAGGTGAACGACTACGACCGCCACGCCCTCGAGGAGGCTTCCCGCCTGCGCGAATCCGGCGCCGAGGTGGTAATCGGGAGCGTCGGGCCGGCCGAGGCGGCCAAGACCATGAAGGAGGCCCTGGCATACGGGGCCGACCGGGCGGTGCTGGCGAGCGGCGCCTGGGTCGGTGATGCCGACCCCGAAGCCATGGCCGAGGTGCTGGCGGCGATCGCCCGCCGGGAGGGCCCATTCGACCTGGTGCTGGGAGGCGATGTCTCCGAGGACGGCTACAACGCCCTGGTCCCCGGCCTGCTCGCGGCCAAGCTCGGCGCTCCGTATGTCCGCGGCGCCACCGCGCTCGATGTCTCCGGGTCCACGGCGAAGGTGACCCGCCTTCTCGGCGAGGTGGAGGAGGAGCTCGAGGTGGCGCTGCCGGCGGTTGTCTCTGTCACCAGGCTGCTCAACTCGCCGC